>CAVKMC010000324.1:0-10451 GCA_963657285.1 Agathobacter sp. | reverse complement strand
ATGGTGGATCGGATCAATGCGCTCTATAAGGCAAAGGGCGTAGAAACTGCAGAAGCGGTGCTGCCGCCGCAGGTGGTGAAGTATGGCATCGTGTATGTCCGCCTGGTGGAAGGGGTCTATGGCAAGACGGAGCTCACAGGAAATCATCGCATCGCCGATGACACCATCCTCCATCGCATCCATGCGGCCATGGGAGAGCTGGTGGATGTGAAGAAATTATCTGATGAGCTGCGGGTCTATAATTCCACCAACAATTATCAGATCCGCGCGGACCTGGTGCCCGGCGAAATGGAAGGCACTTCGGACTTGAAGCTGACGCTGGAGGAAAAGGAAAATCCGGTGACCTCTTTCATCTTCACCGATAACGCAGGCCAGAAGGAGAGCGGCCGCTATCGTATCGGCGCGTACACCGAGTACCGCGGCATTGGCGGCCATGATGCGGCTCTCGCGGTGATGCCCATCTGGACCCAGGGCATCTGGGGCGGCACGGTGATGTACGATACCCCTTGGGGACACCACGGCACAAGAGCCCAGGTGTCCTACAGCCGAAACCTGGTAGACATCATCAAAGGGGCTTTTGAAAAATATAACATGAAATCGAATTCCAATGACCTTGCCTTCTCGGTGATCCATCCCTTCCATATTTCCCCGGCTTCGAAAGTAGACGGCTTCCTTGAAATTCATCGGAAATGGTCGGACACCGAGTATGCGAACATGCCTTTCGCTGATAATGTGACTCGCACGGTGAAGGCCGGGATGACGGTGCGAAGCTATGATGATAATGGCATGTGGTTCGCCCTGGCTTCGGTGACGGGATATAAGGGAGATAAGCGCATCGACAAGGAGGAAAAGAATGGCTCCTACTACAACGCCTACCTCATGCGCCGGCAGCAGCTGAACCATGGCCAGTATCTCCTCTATCGTATCTCCGGGCAGTACACCGCCTTCAAAGAGCTGCCATCGACGGAGCAATTCACCATCGGCGGCATGTCCTCTGTCAGAGGTTATAAGGAAAGCGTACTCTCGGGCGACAAGGGCTGGAGCACTACCTTCGAGTGGGGCTTCCCCATCAGCGAAGATCTGCAGACCTGGAGGAGCTTCCTCTTCCTCGACCATGGCGTGATCTATAACAATTACAGCATAGGAACGAAAAAAGACTATCTCACCAGCACCGGCATCGGACTTGAATATAACAAAGGCGGCTGGTACAGCAAGGTGGTCTTGGGTATTCCGCTAAAGGATTCGGGAAATATAAATAACCCATCGCCGAGAGTGCATTTCTATCTGCAACGGAATGTGTGATAGTTAAAGGGATAAGGGATAAGGGATAAGGGATAAGGCTCGCATACCTGCTTCCTTCCAGCTCCCAGCTATGAGGAAGCAGTCAAAGGCGCGGTCTCATTATCTCAGTTTCTCGCTCTCTCAAAACTCATTTTCATTGGAGGAACCTCTCGTGAATAAAATATATAAAATCGTATGGAACGCGACGCGGGGCTGCTATGTGGTGGCCTCGGAGGTGGCGAAGACCCACCAAGGAAAGAAGGCTTTGAAGGCAAGCCTGTTAGCCGCCCTTGCCATGGCGGCGGCCGGTGGGGTGGTGGCTGATGCGGCGGTCACTGTGGCGGATACGTCCAAGTATGGAAATACAGTGGTAGAGACTGCGATTTCCGGCGGGACGAAATATGAAATTTCTAACCAACAGGTCAGTGGCGATAAGGCGCTGAACCGGTTCAATGATTTTAAGCTGGAACGGAACGATATTGCCAATCTGAATCTGGACAAGGTAAATCAGCAGATCAATGTGGTCAAGAATAAAATCGACATCGATGGTGTGGTGAACGCGCTGAAAGATGGAAAGATCGGCGGCGATGTGTATTTCTTCTCAAGCAATGGCATCGCTGTGGGCAAGACAGGCGTCATCAATGTGGGCCGCCTCACGCTGGGCACCAATCCGGCGGCCGGCGAAGCATTTTTTGGGAGTGGGATCTATGATCCGGCCAAGGGGGCTTTGGGCAGTGGAAAGATTTCCATCGCCGGCACCATCAATGCCATAGACAGCATCCGGATTTCTTCCGGAAAGGATGTGGATATTGCGTCCACGGCGCTTTTGCGCACCGGCGCGGTTTTTAATGCGCCTTCCTATGACACCGCAGATGCGTATAGGAATAGCGTGGTCAACATGAATGGCGTTCAGAGCGCCACTGCGGCAGTGGCAACCGATGAAGGCATCGTGCTCTATGCAGCGGGAGATGTCACCATGGGTGGTAAGCTCCATTCCAATGGCGGCGAAATTTCTGTGAAGGCGAAAAACAATCTCACTATCCATCAGGGGGAGATCCTTTCGCATGGGGGACATATTGCCGTTTCTGTGGAGAATAGCACCGCGGATCTCCAAGCGAATCCGGAAGCGCCGGAAAATGGCGGCATGCTGATCATAAAGGCGGCAAAGATTTCCTCTAAGGCTACATCCGGCAATAGCGGCGACATCGAAGTGACTTCGTCCCGCACCGCCATGGGCGTGGCGCGCGTGGCAGTCGATGACAGCACCATCGATGCCGGGGATACCGGTGACGTGACCATTCACGCCACTGCGGAAACCAAGCTGTACGCCTGGGACATTGGCGACGGCGCCTATGCGCAGGTTCGCATGGGGAAGGATGGGACCGGCAAAAATACCATTTCCGGAAAGAATGTAGAAATTGCCGCTCGCGCATCCACCACCGGCGCGGTAGGCGAGGCGAGCCGGACTGATGCGGAGAAGGACATCCCTGTCGTAGAGGATGACGATAGCATCGTGGGGAGTATCAAGGATTTCTTCACGGACACCGTGACCAATGTGCGTGCCATCGGCTCAGTCACAAAGGTCCATGCGGCGGCTGATGTGGATATAGAAAAAACGGATATCAACGCCCTGGGCACCGGCGACAAGGCGGGAGACATCCGCATCCTTTCGGATGCTCGTTCGGAGATTCAGCCCATCACCGAAGGCCTCTTGGGCTTTGGGTTCAATGTAGGCATCAGCAACGTAGACTCCCACGTGAATGTGGATCACAGCAGCCTCTATGCGAAGAAGGATGTATCCATTGACGCGACGGGAGATAATACGGTTTCCCTGAATATGAGTGAGCTCAGCCTGCTGGATGAAAAGGTCAAAGGCCTCTCTCTCAATTTGAGTTGGGCAGAGCTTCATAGTGATGTGTCTGCCAAGGTGGGAGAGAGTGCTACGATTTCCAGTGAAGGAAATACCGGCGTCACCGCCACCTCGACTCGCGAGCTCACTTCGACGGTAGACAATGGAGGAAATACACTTTCTGTGGCAGGGGCCGTCGGTATCGCTGACACCCATGCCACTGCAGAAATGAATGGCACTGTCTACGCCAATGGAGACGTGTCGGTGAAAGCAGAAAATACCATTGGCAAGGAAGACGATCTTTACATCCCGGATACCGTGGCGGCGGATGTGGCCATAGGGGATAGCAGCAATAAAAAGGTGGAGGACTGGGGCAAGGATAAGGCCTCCAAAGCCTGGGCTGCCATCAAAAAGATCTTCGCCGGTAAAATGACATCCGGCGGGGAGAGTGCAGAGAGCGAAGTCACAAGCGCGGCTGCGCCTTGGAATAAGCTGGGCCTTACAGCATCGACAGCGCTCCTTTTCAGTGAAAATGATGCCACCGCTTCTGTGAACGGCAAGGTGAGAGGCATTTCGGCGGGCAGCGGAGAGGTCGGCGCCAAGAGTCTTTCTGTGGCCGCTGAAACCATTGCGCGCACCAGCAATGTGGTGACCTCGGGCGTGGGTTCTGAAACCGGTGACGACGGAGACAGCGGGAAGAAGGAGAATGCGGTCTCTGCTGCCGTAGCTTACACGCAGCAGAAGAATCAGGCGGAGGCTTTCATTTCCGGCGACGTGAAGACAAAGGAAAATGTATCCGTCACGGCGGATATGAAGATCCCCTATCAGAATGTATGGACCGACGGCTCGACTTCAGACAAGGTACTCGAAGGGCTGACGAATCTATTTAACTCCACCGATCTCGGTCTCTCTAACCTGGTAGACAGCTGGACACAGACCTCCGGCGCAGCTGAGAATGCTTCCGGCGCGGCATCCATTACCGTGGTGAACTATGACAACAGCGCTAAGGCCTATATCGGTAAGAAGGACGACAAGCAACAGTCAGCGCCAAAGGTAGAGGCTGGCGGCGATGTGGAGGTCAAAGCGAATACCGACATCACCACCGTCAATTTTGCAGGAAATGTGGCAGATTTCTTTGGTGAAAATGCGGCCAATCTGTTTGTGAGCCCCCACGTAAGGGAGCTTTACAATGCAGAGGGCTGGTCCATGTCCGAAGCGGCGAAGGCAGGCTTGGGCGGCGCCGCTCTTGCCGTGCGCCAGCAGAATACCACCGAGGCTTCCATCGATGGTGGGGCCGCCGTGTCCAGCGGAAATGATGTGACTGTGGACGCTGAGACGAAGGCCACCAATATTGCGATTTCCACTGCCGGTGGTGTGGCGAAGTCCGTAGCCATTGACGCCACCGTAGGCGTGAACCGCATCGACAATGATACGAAGGCGCGCATTGGAAATGCAACAGTCACCGCCGGCAAGAATGCAACGATAGCGGCGAAGGATGACTCCACAGATATCAATCTGGCCGGCGGCTTTGGCATTTCCGGCAGCACCGGCATCGGCGCATCGGTGGCGTATAACCACATCATGCGTGACACCGAAGCGGCTATGAATGGGACGCTTAAAGCCGGGGGGAGCGCAGAGGTCAGCGCGGAGAATAGCGGCGAGATCATCGCGGCCTCCATTGCCGGTGCCGTTGCCTATGAGAGCAAGGGGAGCAGCGTGACCAATGGCGCAGGGAGCAGCGGCTTCCATACGCCGGAGGCGGAAGAAGGCAGCACGCGCTCTTCGTCCGGTGATTCGAGTGCGGCTCCGGCAGCAGACGGCAGCCTGGAGGATCTGGTGGACAGCCTGGCAGGAGAAAGCACAAATATTTCTTCCTCCTCTGATTCCGCGATCTCGAAAGTGACGGCCAAAGAGAGCAGCATGAAGGGCAATACCGACAGCGCCAAGGGCGGCTTTGCTGCTGCGGCCAATGTGTCGGTGAACCGCATCGGTGATACCGCGAAGGCCACTGTAGGAAATACCAAGAGCGACTTGGCGTCTGTCATCGCCGACGCGCTCAAGGTGACGGCCGCGAATGATAGCGCCATCAAAGCCATTAGCGGCGCACTCTCTCTAAATCTCAAAGCGAAGCAGGGGGCATCCATTGCGGGCGCTTTCATGTACAATGCCATCACCGGTAAAACCGAAGCCGCCGTGGAAAATGCGGATCTCACGCTTTCATGTGATAACGAAATAAAGGGCGACGAGGGCGCCGCCGAGTCCCTCACCGTATCGGCGAAGAACAAGGAAAAAATTCTGAACATCGCAGCCAGTGGCAGCGGCGCCTCGAAGGGCACCGCTGTGGCGGGACAGATTTCCCTGAACTGGGTAGACGATACCACCAATGCTCATGTGAAGGACAGCGCCGTCAAGGCTGACGAAGCGGTGACGGTCACGGCTTCTGATGAAGGGAAGATTGACTCTTACACCGGCGCCGTTTCCTTCTCCGGCGGTCAGGGCAGCGCTGTGGGCGCGTCCATCGCTGTGAACCTGATCGAAGGCGACACCGATGCGAATATGGAAAATAGCACGGTCACCGGGACAGGCGCAGCCTCGGGCGGCAAGACTTCTGTGACGGCGGAAGAGAAGAGTGCCATCACTGCTATCGCAGTGTCCGGCGCAGCAGCCGGAAAGATGGCGGGCGCTTTCTCGGGCACAGGAAATTGGATTTCCACATCCACCGATGCCCACGTAGATAATAAAAAAATGAATGTAGGCGCTCTTACGGTGGACGCGGCGAATCACAGCAGCGCCACCTTGGGCGTAGGTAATGTGGCGGTAGGAAAAAATGCAGCTGGTGCTTCCATCGCGGTCATGGTGAATGACTCCGACGTGACGGCTTACGCGAAGTCCACCGACGCCAAGGCCGGCTCTTTGAAAATTTTGGCAGACAATGCGTACAATGGCGCTGCCAAGGATAATGGCAGCGACACCACGGCGAAGACCGTGGCTGTTGGCGCATCCGGTGGTGTGTCTAAGTTTGCAGGAAGCGGTTCGGTGACGGTGAATGTGATTTCCCAGGACACTGACGCTTATCTGGGCAAGGGGTCTTATGATATTTCCCATGGCGATGTCACCATCGATGCGAAGAGCACGGCGAAGCTCTTTGGTCTGGCTGGCGGCGTAGCCCTCTCTTCGGGTGCCGGCATCGGCGCGGCAGTGGATGTACAGAAATATACCGGCCATACCTATGGCTACATCGGCGACGCTGTGACTCTGGCCAATGCGGGCTCTGTGGACGTGCAGGCGATCTCTTCGGAGAATCTCACCTCCATCGCAGCGACGCTGGCAGGGGCCGGGAAGTTTGCCGGCGCCGGCGGGGCGGGCGCTCATGACATCACCACCGATACGAAAGCCTTCGTCGGAAAGGAAGAAGGCGCTAGCAGTACAAAGGTGGTTGCGGCAAAGAATGTAGCCATTGCGGCGGAGGATACCACTACACTTACCACCGCGGCCGGTGCGGGCGCTGCGTCCGGCAACGCCGGCGTGGGGCTCACTGCGGCCGTAGAAGTGGTGAATAAGAAGGTAGCTGCTTTTGTAGGCGATGGCGTCCGCGTCATGGCCGGCGAGGGTGGCAATACGGCGGCGGGCTCTTTCGCAGTGAAGGCGAAAAATACCAGCGCCTCCAAGACTTTAGCCAATGGCCTGGCGGCCGGCGGCACTGCCGGTGTGGCCGGCGCGGCTTCGGAAACCTTCGTGAATCATCGGACCGATGCCTATGTGGGGAAGAATGCCACCGTCACAGCGACCCGTGGCGCTTCTATCATGGCGGACTCGGATTTCACACAGCTCGCAGAGGCCGGCACTGTGGCCGGCGCGGGCACAGCGGCTGTTGGTCTTGGTAATGCCACGGTTTCCTTCACCAGTCGTACCAACGCTTACACTGACACCGGCGCGAAAGTAGATGGTGGTACAAAGGTGGCTATTGATGCGTCCCAGATGACAAAGCTGACCTATGCCACTGTGGCAGGCACGGTGGCCGGTACCGCGGGCGTCAATGGCACGGTCGGCGTGAACGTGCTGGACACGGAGACGAAAGCCTATATGGCCGGCGGCGAGGCTCGCGCGAATAGCGAAAACAGCGATGGGATTTCTATCACTGCCAGCGATGACACCGTGCTCCAAGGCGGCAATGGCGGCCTCTCTGTAGGCGGTGGCGGTGCGGGCATCGGCGCCGCTGTAGGCGTCACCAACATCAAGAAGGACACCGAAGCTTTCGTGGGAGGCTCCGCTACCTTGGAGACCACCGGAAGGACGAAGCTTTCGGCGAAGAATACAGAAGATCTGACGAACATCACGGTCCAGGGCTCCGGCGGTCTCTATGCGGGACTGGCCGGCGCGGTGAATGTGATGAATCTCACCACCATCACCAAGGCGTACACCGGGGATGGTGTGACCTTCAACGCCACAAGTCAGAAGGGTGGAGACATCACCGTCGAAGCGGATCATACCATCGACAACATGTCCAGCATCGTAGCCGGCGCAGCGGCCGGTATAGGCTCCTTGGGCGCTGCGGTGGATGTGGGCAATGTGAAGACCCAGACCAATGCGTATCTGGGAAATAACAACAAGGTCTATACCGACGGAGCTCTCACTGTCACAGCGAAGGATCACATGGATGGGATTTCCACCCATGCCATCGCGGCCGCGGTGGGTGGATTCGGCATTTCCGGCAGTATCTCTGTTTACAACTTTGGCTCTGCCCAGAGCGAGAGCGACAAGGCTCTGCTTTCCGGCAAGACCGGCAATACATCTGCTACGGAAACCTCCATAGATGCATGGGCGGAGCAGGAAATCAACAAATCCCAGACCGCCGGCGCTTTGGCTGCCTATGACAGCGATGCGATTTCCGGCGTGAAGCATACACTTTCCACCACCTTTAAGAGCGATGCGCCGAGTCTGGGTGAAAAGGGCACTCTTGCTATGGTGGGCGGCGGCACAGAAGTCCATGCGAAATCCGTCAGTGTAGCAGCTGACGACAAGCTGGATGTTACAAACCTGATTGCCAATGCCAGCGGCGGCGCCGGTGCGGCTGCCGGGGCTTCGGTGAATGTGGTGCACACAGACACACTGACCCAGGCAAAGACCGGGGCGGGCGCGAACATCACCGCGGCAGGCGATGTGAATGTATCCGCAAATTCGAACCACCGGATGCATAGTAAGATCATCGGTGCGTCTGCTTCCGGCGGTATTTCCGTCCAGGGCACCGAGGAAACATGGAATGACAAGAGCGAAGTGAAAGCGCTCATCGGGAAAGCGACCCAAATCACCGGCAGAAATCTGGATATCACGAGCGGGAACACCCGCGGCTTTACATCCCAGTTGGCCGGCGCTTCTGTAGCGATTTCCGGTGCAGCCAATGGCGCACTGGTGACCGCAAAGACCGAAGGCTCCAGTGAAGTGGTCATCGAAGAGGCGGCGGACCTGACGGCCGAGGGCGCCCTTGCGGCGAAGGCAAAGGCTGATACCACCATGGATGCTACGGCCATCGGCGCGGCGGTCGGCACCTATGCCGGCACCGGCACCGGCGTCGTATTGACCAGCGGTACGGTGGCGAAGACCACGGTGGGAAAGAGCGCTCGCCTTACCGGAGAAAGTATCACCGTAAGCGCAGAAAATACGCCGAGCCTCCATGCGAAAGCCGATGCCTATGGCGTAGGCCTGGCGGGCGTGGGCATCACTGCCACCTACATCACATCTAACGACAAGGCATTGGTGGATGTAGGAAATAGCGCGACCATGAAAGCGAACGAAGCGCTGATCGTTCAGGCCATCATGGATCAGCCGGTGGACAGCAGCCGGTACAATGCCTATGCCGATGCCACCGCCGGCGCCGGCGGCGTCCTTGCCGGTGCGGTGGTATTGACCGATGTCAGTCTCACCCAGGAAACGAAGGTGAATATCGGGACTGCCACCTTGAGCGGCCGGACCGCTACCATTCAGGCCAGCCATAGGGACATAGAAAATACGAAGATCGATTCCGTAGGCGCCGGCGGCGTCAGCGGTACCGGTGGCGAGACGAAGATGAAGATCAACTCTACCGCATCGGTGAATGTAGCCGGCGGCACCATCACCACCGAGGAAGAGACCGCCATCGGCGCCACCAATCGCACCGAAAGAGATTGGCGCAGCCATAGCGGCGAGAAGACGGTCAAGAGCATCGGCGCGGCGCTGGCCAGTGGCAATGGCGTGGTGAACGAGACAGACATCACTCACAACACATCGGTGAATGTGGGCGCTGCCACCATCAAGGCCAATGCGTCGGCTCTGACGGCGGCAGAAATCGCAGCAGGGAAGACCCTCTACGATAAGAATGCCATCGCCATCGATGCACGCAGTGCCATTATTTCCAAGGACAGCAGCGCCCTGGCTACCGGTGCGGTGGTCGGCGCGGCGCATATCAAGAACACCCACACCGCCACTGCCACTACCACCACCACCGTGGGCGCGGCGACGCTCCTTGCCGGCGATACCGACGCGGCAAACGCGAAGGATAAGACGGCGACCTACACCGGCTCCGAAGCGATCACCTATGACGGCTCTTACAAGGGCGGCTCCATCGCCGTAGGCAGCCGGAATGATGCCACCATCGAAAGCAATACCATCGTGGACGTTTACGGCGCAGCGGGCTATGCGGGTTCGGAAAATCATGTGACCTACAATGGTAAGGCGAATACGAATTTCAACGCTGCCGCGGAAACGGCGAAAGGCGATATCTCTGTCATGGCAGGGCGCGATGCCGATGGAAATAATGGCACCATCAGTGTCACGGCTCATAGCGACATCCTGAACGCTACGGCCATCCCGATTTCTATCAAGAAGGATCCGACGGCCACAGCGAATAGCAGCGCCGCCCTTGATGTGCAGGCGAAGGCCGATATCAAGAGCGACCGGGACATCCATCTCAAGGCCAATGCGGGATCCATCAGAGCCCTTGGCTCCGGCGAGGTGAAGGACTGGGTGAATACCCTGGCCGACGCCTTTGGCGCCGAAGGCAGCACCATGGGGAAGAAGGTCATTTCCTCTTCGGCCAATGTGGTGATGAATGGCAAGGCTGACACCGGCATCCATCGCCAAAAGTCCATCACCATCGGCGGCACGAATACCAATGGCACCTGGACCACCACCGTGACCAGTGACGGTGATATTTCCTATATCGATGGCGGAACGAGCGTCGTAGGCGCAGAGCTTTCGGCGCGGCTCGCTGCCCTGCGGAAGAAGCTGGCCGATTTCGGTGACGATGCGACAAGCAAGGCAGCCTATGAAGCAGAAATCCAGTTCC
>CAVKMC010000323.1:0-12237 GCA_963657285.1 Agathobacter sp. | reverse complement strand
AGAAACAGCAAAAGGGGGAGTCAGAAACAGCAAAAGGGGGAGTCAGAAACAGCAAGCACTTTTGGGACACCCGATAAAATCGAAGAAAATCGAGGGTCAAAATTTCCAATAATACTAAGGGTACTAAGTACCCTTAACTAGGGGAGTAGCGAACAGCTAGCACTGTACGCTCCACCCCTCACGGCCTGTAAAAAAGAAAAAATATGCAGTCTCACGATCTGACTAACTACGTGATCGTGCAGACGTGGAAGACGAACGATTTTTCTTTTATAGGCCATTAGTGAGAAAGGAGTCGCGAACAATGTTCAATGATCCGGAGCTGGAAGAACTAAAATCGCATCTGGGCGAGTACGTCGCTAGCGTGCTAGCCCCTAGCAAGGGAGGCGGGTACATATGCCCGCTATGTGGAAGCGGAGCAAAGAAGAATCTCACCGGCGCTTTCCATGTGAAGGGGAGCCGCTGGAAATGCTTCTCATGTGGAGCGTCTGGGGACATTATCGACCTAGTGGGACACCTAGAAGGCATATCGAGCAACGGCGCTAGGATCCGGCGGGTGAAGGAACTGCTGGGCACTGCAACATTACCTAGCGCGAACCAAGCAAAGGTGGAGACCATCAGACCGTCAAGGGAAGCACCGGAGCCGGAAGCTAAACCCGACTACGTCCCTTTCTTTTTACAGGCCATGAAGCACATTAACGAAACCGGTTATCACCGCGGCCTCACGACTGACACCTTGATAAAGTACAAGGTGGGCTATGTTCCCGCATGGCGTCACCCTAGTGTACCGGCAAGCGTGCCAACGTCCCCGCGTCTCATCATTCCGATTGATGAGCATAGTTACTTTGCACGCGACGTCAGAGACCCGAAGGACATTCCCGAAGAGCAGAAACCATTTGATAAAATGCGAACCAAGGACGCGGGAATATTTAACCGGAAGGCGCTTCGAGAAGCAACGGCGCCCATCTGGATAGTGGAGGGGGAGATCGACGCCCTCAGCGTCATAGACGTGGAAGGCGCCGCCATAGCGCTAGGAAGTGTTACAAAGACTAGCAAGTTACTGCAGCTATTGGACAAGGTGAAACCATGTCAGCCGTTAGTGATCGCCTTTGATAATGATGGAGCGGGGAGAAGCTGGGCGGAGAAGCTGGAAGTGGGACTCTTTGAACGTGGGATCGACTTTGCAAGACTACCGCCGGACGCGCTGGGAGATGCAAAAGACCCAAACGAGCTTTTAATGAGAGACTGGAAGGGACTGGGAAAAGTCGTGGATACAGTCAATGGGAATATTGGATCGCTCATAGCTGAGACTAAAGCGACGATGGAGCAGAAAACCAAGGGGAGAATGAACGTGGAAAACGGAAAAAAGCGCGAGCCTTTTATACTAACCGAGGAGGACTTTGAGAGGGAACCACCAAAAGGCTGGAGTATGCAGTTTGATAAAGAGTTTGATGCAGAACTGGAAGCAGAACGCGCCAAACTAGCAGCGCCGCCGGAGCAGCTGGAACAGACACCGACCACGCCCTCACCATCAGCGCCACCAAGCAGCCCAACACCGCCGCCGGAGCAAGCGGCCAAAGGTGGGAATAGCTCATTCATGGAGGATAGCGCGGGAAACCGTCTGAAAGCTTTCCTAGCGGGGAGATTTAATCCGGAGGCAAACCGGCGAATACCGACCGGCTTTAGACTGCTGGATCATGCCCTAGCCGGAGGATTAAGGCGCGGGCTATGCGTTATTGGAGCTGTAAGCTCTTTAGGGAAAACCACCTTCGCGCTGCAGATCGCGGATAGCATGGCCGCCGCTGGACACCATGTATTGATTGTCAGCTACGAAATGGCCGCTAATGACTTGATAGCTAAGAGCATATCCCGCCGGACGTGGGAGCTTGCCTTCCAAAGATACAGGGTAGATGAGAGAACCCAACACGCGAAAACAGAGGTGCAAGTCGCTGAAGGTGATTACTACGAGCGATACAGCGATGAAGACAAAGCACTCATCGAGGAAGCCGCTAGAAACTATGGAGAGCACGCCGGTAGAATTTACATATACGAGGGAAACCGATACACTAACATACGGAAAATCAGTAAGCTAGTGGCTCAATACAAGGAAGAAAACGGTGTATCCCCTGTAGTGATCGTGGATTACCTACAGATAGTGCCGCCCGCGATGCAGACCGCGACTGAGAAGCAGAACATGGACACCGCCGTGGAAGGCCTTCGAGAAATCGGCATGACGAATAACACGCCCGTGATCGTGATCTCTAGTTTTAACCGAGCTAGCTATAAGGGTGAGGTCAGCATGAGCGCTTTCAAAGAATCCGGCGGGATCGAATATACCGCGGACTACCTCATAGGCCTACAAATGAAAGGTGCAGATGGGAAGGATTACAACGAACGAACAGAGAAGCGAAAGGATCCGCGCGAAATCGAGTTGCTGATATTGAAAGCGCGGAAATGTTTGGAAGTCGGTGCAAAGTTTAGTTTTAGATACATGGCGAAATTCAATCACTTTACCGAACTGGGCAAAGTGGCCGAACCCTCAGCGGGGGAATAACACCACCCTTTCTTTTTTACAGGCCATTAGAGAGTAGGCGGGCGACCACCAAGGGAGCGCCGCCGGAGGAGCCGTAGACCCTTGAAAGGTATGTGATCCGTGATAGTGGCCAAGGGTCAAACGCTATTTTGCCAACGCCGGCAAAATGGTAACCATGTTGGGTACGTCCCCGAAATGGTCAGCGTTTCCGGCGGGACGACCTCAACCTCATGGCCTGTAAAAGAAAAAGCACTTCGAACCAAATCGGAGTGCTTTTATTTTGCCTATGAGCGCTTGCGACATGATGGAACGATAAATTACTCATTCAAAACGCGCGAACGCCTGTAAAGCGAAAATAGGCCATGTTTTGAACGTCCTATAGGTCAGACCATGGGACGATCATGCACCGAGCAGCTAGGGCGAGCGAGGTATAGGTCAGCAAGGGGGAAGTGCTGGAAGTGATGCAGCCGGTCAACTTCTAGGAGCTGGGATTGATTAAGTGAGCCACCATATCAAAATGCACCGGCGACGAACCGGCGAAATCATCAAAACAGAGGAGAGCGCATTTACACATTCCGTCACCGGCAATGTATGCGACCGCCCCAACGGCGGTATCTGAACCGCTAAAGCGGGCATAGCATGCGAGGGTGTGCAGTCAATTCCGGCGGGACTAATGCAGCAAGCTGGGACGACTACCAAGCACGCGTTAGTGGTCAGACCTCAGACGCGCCCGGCCTATGGTTTGATTGTCTGACAGAAAATCAAAAAGAGAGCCTACCCGATCATGGCACTGGGGGAGCAACTGGGAGCCTTGTAGAGATACCACCCTAGAGAATGCCTCATAGGTTCTGGGAGCGACCCAAAAGGGAAAGCGGTACTCTCGACCCCGAAATCAATCTAGGCATGAAACCGAAATCACGCTTGCTTGCCTTTTGCGGAAAACGAAACCGCGATATTTTCCTTTTACAGGCCGTGGCAGAGGTCAAGGTGATAAATCACTCAAGGCAAGCGGGCGAACGTCTCAGAAACGAAAATAGAGCACTTCTAGGCGATTATGGGTAAATCAGCACGCGGAAGTAGGTGGTCAGAAACCATGGCGCGGTATCCTGTGCAGCTGGGCACGGCCTGTAAAAGAAAAAGTGAATCACTAAATCAATCATTAGCGGTGAAAGAACGGTGATAGCGTCCATTGGTTCACGACGAAAGAACGACGAGAAAATAGAATGAGTGAATCACTTTATCAAATCGAACTTCGAAAGAACCCCGAAAAGGGCATCAGACCCCGGGGGGGATAGTCTCAGAATTTCCGCTATGGCGTTGTCGTATCGGCGGGGAGTTTTCATTTTTTCCTACGTGGCACTGGGGAACCACTGGGAGCTGGAAGTCTATGCAACGATAGCCGCCAGAGATCGCCCCAAAAGCTGAGACAGACCCCCGACAGGTAAAGACAGAGTGAACCCGCCCTATAGGACTGGAGTATAACGCACAATCTATGAATGGTAGGAAAATAATTAGGTCCGATAACGGTAATATATCGGATTCTATTTCCCTTGAAACTGCATAAAACATACGTAAACTTGCATAAACATACGAAAAACACGCATATTTTGTTGGGAACTGATTGCAGTTAAGGGTCATAGAAGGCCGTTTATGCATTTGTATGACTATGCAATACATCAAAGATACCGTACAGGTGTGCAGAAAGTACCATCTCAGCACCGGAGCCATAGGCGCCAATCGAAAAGCACCCCGCGATCATTCCCGGAGTGCTTGCGTGAAGTGCTTGCTATCTTTGATTTTGTTATTCCCTTATTCATTCATCATCGGCATCACTAATGCCAATCCTAGCATCTAAGATGGCATCGGCAATAGCGTTTAGATCCTTGACAGTCAGCGCATCAAGCGCCTTGCATGCTTCGAGATACTTGTCTATGGTGTACTGATCCCTAGGAGTGAGCGCGCCGGTATACCCTTTACCGTACTTCTCAGAGATACCCGCTTGCACCTTGTGTGCCTTTTCTTCTAGCTTTGAGACCTTGCGCAATTCCTGTAGCAGTGCCTTCACCAAGTCTAGCTCTATGCTGCTGCAGTACACGGTATGCCGTGATCTCATCATACGATTTCTAGGACGTCCCGCCCCCGGACGCGACCCGCCCCTTCTCTTCGGTGTATCGTCTACCGTTTCCATGCTATCCACCATTCCCTTCCATGTTTGATAAAGTGGTTCACTAAATCAATGATAGCACGGTTGGGGATCATGGGTCAAGGGACGCGCTGGAAGCCATCAGCCCGACCATCTCACCAAGACCTTTTCTTTTACAGGCCACCTATAGGCCATAGGAGACCGACCAAGCACGCGTTGATAGGGAGCAACTGAGCGACCACCGACTCACCAAGCAGCGCTGCACCATCTCAGCCATGGACATTTCCGGCGGGTGATCGTTCCCTAGTCAGTTGATAACGTTACGCCCTCAGCAAGTCGCGAAATATCCCTTAATCACTGCTTTCTAGCTTTTTCCGCATGCGTTTATTGCCGAAGGCCTATAAAAAGAAAGATTTGAACCGATTGTATTGTTGTACATTAGTGGCGGACGCCTTTTGTTGATGGTATAATAGACATATCAGAAAAAATATAAAGGGCGTCAGCTGAGATAGAGACGCAAACAAAAAAAGATCCAACTGCTGGAAACAGTTAGATCTTCGGGCGGGCATCGCTTACAACTCTTGGCGGAGGAGCGATAGCCCATTGGCACCCTCAGTGTAGGCTTTTTTAGCTTTTGTTGAGAGTGTTAAGGAAGTGGCTACTTACTGGAAATAAGGAGCCACCTTGCGTATACAGTGTATCACAAAGCGTGTGATCCGCTCAATATGTGAATTACTTTTTAGCTAGAGACCCGCCCGCGTTTTCGCCCATCATATCGGAGACGCGGGCATTTTTCATAGGAGGAAAAAATTTTGAAAACTAGTCAGATCACAAGACCGGGGAAGCGGTGGTTCAGTCGAACCACGATTATTCCCGCCCGGAGTGTTACCGGCCTAATTTGTTATTATTGGTTTAACACGAAAGCGGAAAGAGATCAGCACGTCGCTAAGGCACCAACCAAGCGTCGCGCCGTCGTCTGGGCGGAAGTCGCTAGGACATGCGGTATCAACTTCGCATCAGTGACTATTCCGGAGGAGGAAGTCGCGGCACTGGGCGAACCCTTGCCAATGGGGAAGGTCATAGATCAGCGACGACGACCAAGAACGCTATAAGCGCAACCAAGCAGAAAGGATTTTAGGAGGTCATGGCAATGGAGACAAAAAAGGAAATTAGATTAGTGCTATCCAAAGACACCAACGTGGAAGCACTGGAAGCACTTGTAAACAGTGGAGGAATAGAAATATTGGTTAAATCCAAAGACCCGAAGTTGAACGGCACCCCCATAGCCGTGACTTCCATCGAAAAAGTGGAGGAGCTGGATTTCTGCAGAACGCCGCAAGGAATCGCATTAAACGCGCTGCACTCAACAATCATAGATAAAGAGACCCCGGGAGAGTTTGATAGCTTTACCGGAGCTACTGTTTTCAAAAATGGGAAGCTGATTCTAACGCTAGTGAACCGCGAGGAGGTGGGCGGGCTACGAACCTCAACCAATCAACTTTTAGAAGCGCTCATGGTGAAGTGGAAGGCCAATAAAAGCAATTACGGCGTAGCGCTCCCCCTTGATGAATATATGCAACTTCGAGGCCTAAAAGATAAGAAGTTTGCGAGGAAACAGATTAAGGAAGATCTTGAAACCTTGTACAATCTCAGCATGAAGTTTGGAAACGAAAAGGAAGCGAAACCGCAACCACCGAACACGATCGACCCGGTTAACTTCGAAACTAGAATTTTAGCGGCGAAGGGAATCATAAAGAACAGCATTATTTGCGTTTCCTTCTCACCTGTATTTACTGAGCTAGTGAAGATCAGCCCGACTATGTGGCTCCCTGTGCTGGCGTGGAGATTGAGCGCGAAATTTGAATTAAACGCCCACTACTTTCTGCACATGTTCGCGCAACAAAAACGAATGAACGCGGGGAAGGTCAACGATGATATTTTTCTAGCAGAAACGGTTTTGCAGTCGTCAAAGCTCATACCGAAATATGGAGAAGTTGAGAAATCAGATCGAGCAATCGCGCGTCGCATGTACGAACCTTTAGAAAAAGGACTTGACGCTCTCGATGAATTTTTAACATGGGAGTACAGGAACGGATCCGAACCAATCGGACGCGCTGAAGCTAAGAGACTTAAATATCATAGTTATGCAAAATTGCGAATTATTATACACTGGAAAAAAGAACCTTTGTCGGGCTGGCGCTCCATGCTGGAGGAATCCGAGGGTTAACAAAAGGGGGAGTCAGAAACAGCAAAAGGGGGAGTCAGAAACAGCAAAAGGGGGAGTCAGAAACAGCAAGCACTTTTGGGACACCCGATAAAATCGAAGAAAATCGAGGGTCAAAATTTCCAATAATACTAAGGGTACTAAGTACCCTTAACTAGGGGAGTAGCGAACAGCTAGCACTGTACGCTCCACCCCTCACGGCCTGTAAAAAAGAAAAAATATGCAGTCTCACGATCTGACTAACTACGTGATCGTGCAGACGTGGAAGACGAACGATTTTTCTTTTATAGGCCATTAGTGAGAAAGGAGTCGCGAACAATGTTCAATGATCCGGAGCTGGAAGAACTAAAATCGCATCTGGGCGAGTACGTCGCTAGCGTGCTAGCCCCTAGCAAGGGAGGCGGGTACATATGCCCGCTATGTGGAAGCGGAGCAAAGAAGAATCTCACCGGCGCTTTCCATGTGAAGGGGAGCCGCTGGAAATGCTTCTCATGTGGAGCGTCTGGGGACATTATCGACCTAGTGGGACACCTAGAAGGCATATCGAGCAACGGCGCTAGGATCCGGCGGGTGAAGGAACTGCTGGGCACTGCAACATTACCTAGCGCGAACCAAGCAAAGGTGGAGACCATCAGACCGTCAAGGGAAGCACCGGAGCCGGAAGCTAAACCCGACTACGTCCCTTTCTTTTTACAGGCCATGAAGCACATTAACGAAACCGGTTATCACCGCGGCCTCACGACTGACACCTTGATAAAGTACAAGGTGGGCTATGTTCCCGCATGGCGTCACCCTAGTGTACCGGCAAGCGTGCCAACGTCCCCGCGTCTCATCATTCCGATTGATGAGCATAGTTACTTTGCACGCGACGTCAGAGACCCGAAGGACATTCCCGAAGAGCAGAAACCATTTGATAAAATGCGAACCAAGGACGCGGGAATATTTAACCGGAAGGCGCTTCGAGAAGCAACGGCGCCCATCTGGATAGTGGAGGGGGAGATCGACGCCCTCAGCGTCATAGACGTGGAAGGCGCCGCCATAGCGCTAGGAAGTGTTACAAAGACTAGCAAGTTACTGCAGCTATTGGACAAGGTGAAACCATGTCAGCCGTTAGTGATCGCCTTTGATAATGATGGAGCGGGGAGAAGCTGGGCGGAGAAGCTGGAAGTGGGACTCTTTGAACGTGGGATCGACTTTGCAAGACTACCGCCGGACGCGCTGGGAGATGCAAAAGACCCAAACGAGCTTTTAATGAGAGACTGGAAGGGACTGGGAAAAGTCGTGGATACAGTCAATGGGAATATTGGATCGCTCATAGCTGAGACTAAAGCGACGATGGAGCAGAAAACCAAGGGGAGAATGAACGTGGAAAACGGAAAAAAGCGCGAGCCTTTTATACTAACCGAGGAGGACTTTGAGAGGGAACCACCAAAAGGCTGGAGTATGCAGTTTGATAAAGAGTTTGATGCAGAACTGGAAGCAGAACGCGCCAAACTAGCAGCGCCGCCGGAGCAGCTGGAACAGACACCGACCACGCCCTCACCATCAGCGCCACCAAGCAGCCCAACACCGCCGCCGGAGCAAGCGGCCAAAGGTGGGAATAGCTCATTCATGGAGGATAGCGCGGGAAACCGTCTGAAAGCTTTCCTAGCGGGGAGATTTAATCCGGAGGCAAACCGGCGAATACCGACCGGCTTTAGACTGCTGGATCATGCCCTAGCCGGAGGATTAAGGCGCGGGCTATGCGTTATTGGAGCTGTAAGCTCTTTAGGGAAAACCACCTTCGCGCTGCAGATCGCGGATAGCATGGCCGCCGCTGGACACCATGTATTGATTGTCAGCTACGAAATGGCCGCTAATGACTTGATAGCTAAGAGCATATCCCGCCGGACGTGGGAGCTTGCCTTCCAAAGATACAGGGTAGATGAGAGAACCCAACACGCGAAAACAGAGGTGCAAGTCGCTGAAGGTGATTACTACGAGCGATACAGCGATGAAGACAAAGCACTCATCGAGGAAGCCGCTAGAAACTATGGAGAGCACGCCGGTAGAATTTACATATACGAGGGAAACCGATACACTAACATACGGAAAATCAGTAAGCTAGTGGCTCAATACAAGGAAGAAAACGGTGTATCCCCTGTAGTGATCGTGGATTACCTACAGATAGTGCCGCCCGCGATGCAGACCGCGACTGAGAAGCAGAACATGGACACCGCCGTGGAAGGCCTTCGAGAAATCGGCATGACGAATAACACGCCCGTGATCGTGATCTCTAGTTTTAACCGAGCTAGCTATAAGGGTGAGGTCAGCATGAGCGCTTTCAAAGAATCCGGCGGGATCGAATATACCGCGGACTACCTCATAGGCCTACAAATGAAAGGTGCAGATGGGAAGGATTACAACGAACGAACAGAGAAGCGAAAGGATCCGCGCGAAATCGAGTTGCTGATATTGAAAGCGCGGAAATGTTTGGAAGTCGGTGCAAAGTTTAGTTTTAGATACATGGCGAAATTCAATCACTTTACCGAACTGGGCAAAGTGGCCGAACCCTCAGCGGGGGAATAACACCACCCTTTCTTTTTTACAGGCCATTAGAGAGTAGGCGGGCGACCACCAAGGGAGCGCCGCCGGAGGAGCCGTAGACCCTTGAAAGGTATGTGATCCGTGATAGTGGCCAAGGGTCAAACGCTATTTTGCCAACGCCGGCAAAATGGTAACCATGTTGGGTACGTCCCCGAAATGGTCAGCGTTTCCGGCGGGACGACCTCAACCTCATGGCCTGTAAAAGAAAAAGCACTTCGAACCAAATCGGAGTGCTTTTATTTTGCCTATGAGCGCTTGCGACATGATGGAACGATAAATTACTCATTCAAAACGCGCGAACGCCTGTAAAGCGAAAATAGGCCATGTTTTGAACGTCCTATAGGTCAGACCATGGGACGATCATGCACCGAGCAGCTAGGGCGAGCGAGGTATAGGTCAGCAAGGGGGAAGTGCTGGAAGTGATGCAGCCGGTCAACTTCTAGGAGCTGGGATTGATTAAGTGAGCCACCATATCAAAATGCACCGGCGACGAACCGGCGAAATCATCAAAACAGAGGAGAGCGCATTTACACATTCCGTCACCGGCAATGTATGCGACCGCCCCAACGGCGGTATCTGAACCGCTAAAGCGGGCATAGCATGCGAGGGTGTGCAGTCAATTCCGGCGGGACTAATGCAGCAAGCTGGGACGACTACCAAGCACGCGTTAGTGGTCAGACCTCAGACGCGCCCGGCCTATGGTTTGATTGTCTGACAGAAAATCAAAAAGAGAGCCTACCCGATCATGGCACTGGGGGAGCAACTGGGAGCCTTGTAGAGATACCACCCTAGAGAATGCCTCATAGGTTCTGGGAGCGACCCAAAAGGGAAAGCGGTACTCTCGACCCCGAAATCAATCTAGGCATGAAACCGAAATCACGCTTGCTTGCCTTTTGCGGAAAACGAAACCGCGATATTTTCCTTTTACAGGCCGTGGCAGAGGTCAAGGTGATAAATCACTCAAGGCAAGCGGGCGAACGTCTCAGAAACGAAAATAGAGCACTTCTAGGCGATTATGGGTAAATCAGCACGCGGAAGTAGGTGGTCAGAAACCATGGCGCGGTATCCTGTGCAGCTGGGCACGGCCTGTAAAAGAAAAAGTGAATCACTAAATCAATCATTAGCGGTGAAAGAACGGTGATAGCGTCCATTGGTTCACGACGAAAGAACGACGAGAAAATAGAATGAGTGAATCACTTTATCAAATCGAACTTCGAAAGAACCCCGAAAAGGGCATCAGACCCCGGGGGGGATAGTCTCAGAATTTCCGCTATGGCGTTGTCGTATCGGCGGGGAGTTTTCATTTTTTCCTACGTGGCACTGGGGAACCACTGGGAGCTGGAAGTCTATGCAACGATAGCCGCCAGAGATCGCCCCAAAAGCTGAGACAGACCCCCGACAGGTAAAGACAGAGTGAACCCGCCCTATAGGACTGGAGTATAACGCACAATCTATGAATGGTAGGAAAATAATTAGGTCCGATAACGGTAATATATCGGATTCTATTTCCCTTGAAACTGCATAAAACATACGTAAACTTGCATAAACATACGAAAAACACGCATATTTTGTTGGGAACTGATTGCAGTTAAGGGTCATAGAAGGCCGTTTATGCATTTGTATGACTATGCAATACATCAAAGATACCGTACAGGTGTGCAGAAAGTACCATCTCAGCACCGGAGCCATAGGCGCCAATCGAAAAGCACCCCGCGATCATTCCCGGAGTGCTTGCGTGAAGTGCTTGCTATCTTTGATTTTGTTATTCCCTTATTCATTCATCATCGGCATCACTAATGCCAATCCTAGCATCTAAGATGGCATCGGCAATAGCGTTTAGATCCTTGACAGTCAGCGCATCAAGCGCCTTGCATGCTTCGAGATACTTGTCTATGGTGTACTGATCCCTAGGAGTGAGCGCGCCGGTATACCCTTTACCGTACTTCTCAGAGATACCCGCTTGCACCTTGTGTGCCTTTTCTTCTAGCTTTGAGACCTTGCGCAATTCCTGTAGCAGTGCCTTCACCAAGTCTAGCTCTATGCTGCTGCAGTACACGGTATGCCGTGATCTCATCATACGATTTCTAGGACGTCCCGCCCCCGGACGCGACCCGCCCCTTCTCTTCGGTGTATCGTCTACCGTTTCCATGCTATCCACCATTCCCTTCCATGTTTGATAAAGTGGTTCACTAAATCAATGATAGCACGGTTGGGGATCATGGGTCAAGGGACGCGCTGGAAGCCATCAGCCCGACCATCTCACCAAGACCTTTTCTTTTACAGGCCACCTATAGGCCATAGGAGACCGACCAAGCACGCGTTGATAGGGAGCAACTGAGCGACCACCGACTCACCAAGCAGCGCTGCACCATCTCAGCCATGGACATTTCCGGCGGGTGATCGTTCCCTAGTCAGTTGATAACGTTACGCCCTCAGCAAGTCGCGAAATATCCCTTAATCACTGCTTTCTAGCTTTTTCCGCATGCGTTTATTGCCGAAGGCCTATAAAAAGAAAGATTTGAACCGATTGTATTGTTGTACATTAGTGGCGGACGCCTTTTGTTGATGGTATAATAGACATATCAGAAAAAATATAAAGGGCGTCAGCTGAGATAGAGACGCAAACAAAAAAAGATCCAACTGCTGGAAACAGTTAGATCTTCGGGCGGGCATCGCTTACAACTCTTGGCGGAGGAGCGATAGCCCATTGGCACCCTCAGTGTAGGCTTTTTTAGCTTTTGTTGAGAGTGTTAA
>CAVKMC010000322.1:8859-13928 GCA_963657285.1 Agathobacter sp. | reverse complement strand
TCAAGCTCCGCGATATCCTTCGTCAGCGCTTCCGCAGTGATTAGGGAAATATCAGAGGAGTAATAGGTGCTATTCATGGCTTCATTGTGAGAGCGGACGGCCTCCTCGTAGGCTGCGACGGCGTCCCTGTAGTCATCGCTATACTCGCCAAAGTCCTCCTTAGCCACCATGGCCAACTTGTAGGCCGTGAGCATTTTTTTCAGGTATGGCTTTTCTTTATTCAGAACTTCGATGACCTCAGTGAAGCCTTCAATGGCTTTGGTCTGTTGCTGTTTCAGCGTTTCCAGCGTCGTCTTAGCGGATTCGATTTCCGGCGTGCTCCCGGCATTTTTCACCAGGACGAAGTTGCCGCTTTCATCGATATACGCCAGCCCCTGCTCCACCATCTTCTGCTGCAGGAATTGCATTTCTGCTTCGTATCCCGCCTTGGCCGCCGGATCGGCGCTGTATTCCTCGATCTTTTTCTTCAGCGCTTCATACTGCTCATAGAGATCGCTGCCGCCGGCGTGGCTATTGCTGAAGCTATAAGAAATATCTCCATTGCCTGATACCGTGGTGACCCACTTGCCGGTGGTCTTATCGATGTAGCCGCCCATTTGGATATTTTTATTTCTATGGATGCCGGTCTCGGCTTTGCCATTTACTTCCACATTGGCGGTAGAATTCTTCACGGTCTTGCCGATAGTGACGCCTTCACCGAAAATATCCTTCACCGAGTTCACCCAGGATTTGGTTTCGCCATAGCCCTGAGCGGTCACTTCGCCGGTCTTGGCTTTGAGAGAAATATCCCGATCACTCTTGAGGTCTGCCGCATCGGTCAAAGTGAGCTGGGCCTTGCCATTCACCGTGGCCGTGGGGTCATAGGTGTAGGAGAGTGGCACCGCGGTGGCATTCAAGACATCGCTTCGAGCCGTCACCTTCACGGTGCCGGTCTCGCCCTTGGTGTCCCGGCCGGCGTGGATGGCAATGTCCCCCTTCGCCGTCTCGGCGCTGCCGCCGAAGGTGGTGGTGAGGTTGTTGTTGTAGGTCACCTCATTGGAGGAGCCCGCATGACCCGCCAAGCCATAGATATCCACCATGGTAGAGCTATCCAGCTCGGCGTCATTGCGGCTGCCAATGGCGATGGAGCCGCCACGATAAGAGCTGCTGTAGGTCTTGCCGCTGGGGTCAGCGTAGGTTTCCGTGTGAGTCTCTTTGATCTTCTCTGTGTCCCCGGCCTTGAGGTCCGCCCCGTCGCCTACAGTGACTCCCGTATTGGCGGTGACTGTATTCGTATTCTTCGCATAGGAAGACATGACCGCCGCGCCGGTGGAAAGATCCAAATCATCCTTGGAAACGACCTTGCTCTTGGCATTGATGTCGATGGCATTCTTATCGTAAAGCGTCACGCCGGCCGCTTTTTCTGCATCCGTCAAATCCGCTGCATTGGCTTTGATGGTGACCTTGCCTAGAGCCACCTTTGTATCATGAGTGACAGTGGTATGATTCACCACACCGGAGCCGCCGGCAAAGGCAGCGCCGGTAACATCCGCATTGGACAGTGTGCTGCCATCTCGCCAGGCCTTCTCGGTGTCATTGGAGGCGAGAAGCTTCGTCTCATCGGTGGTAGCGATGATCGAGCCATCGCCGATGGTGACATGGGAGTCCGACTTCACGGTAGTACCCATCTCGCCGCCACTGCCGCTGGCCAGACCGGCTGCGAGCGTGGACAGGACCACATTCTCCGCATCCTGGTGGTCAGCGGTGATTTCCGCAGTCTTGGCTTTCAGTGTATTTCCTGTGCCGATATCTACGCTTGTCACCTGGTCTGCGTTTGCAAAGGCCGTGGCTACCGCACCGGATACCACGCCGCCGGACCCGGCAGTGGCCGATGCATAGCCATTGAGGCCAAAGGCATGATCACCATCGGTAGCGGTGGGCTTCTTCATGGCTGCTTTTACAGCCAAGGTCTCACTAGCAGAGAGTGTGTTTTTATTTCCAATGGCCACCTGGGCCTTATCCTTAGAGTCGGTCTTCGCTACGGTGATGCCCACACCAGCGAGGCCCAGGCCTGCGGACGTGGCAGTGGCTTTCAGAATCGGCGTATTTTCGGCGGTAATGGAAATATTTCTTCCTGTAAGGTTCGCCTGATTTCCTACAGAAGTCTTGGCAGTCACAGATGACGCCAAGGACGTGCCGGTGCCGGTGCCGCCAAAGGCCCCCACCGCCGCACCTACAGCGCCGGCGATGAGTGTGGTGTCTGCACTGGCATCGATGACAATATCATCCTTTGATGTGACCTGGCCCTCAGCGTCCTTCTTTTCCGATGTGATGTTGACGCCATCGCCGATGGTGGTAAGCGCGTCGCCGTCAATAGAAGCGTAAATCACGGCACCATTGGCCGCGCCGAAAAGGGCCGCCGTCGCGCCCACGAGGGCGCTATTCATGCTGCGCGTATTGGCGGAGGTGATGCGCACTGCTTCGCCGGCCACCAGCTTGCTATTTTCCCCGATGGTGGTGTGCACCTGGGCCTTGTCGTTCCAAGTGGAGACAGTGCCCTGGAGACCAACGACCGCGGAAATGGCTGCGCCGCCTACATGGCTTTCCAAATGATGATCCGAATCCGCGGAGATGGAAATATTTCTATCGGCAGAGACCTTTGCCCCATCGCCTACCTGCGCCTGGGTTTGTGTATCCGTGGTCACCTTGGTGACTGTAGCACCGGCAGACACAAAGGCACTGCCGGAGACGGTTCCCATCTTTTGATTCATGGTGATCTGGTCATCCGCCTTGACGGTGGCGCTTCCCACCTCGACATCGGTGGTGCTGCCGATGGCGGCCAAAGTGCCCTTCTCGCCTTCCAATGTAGGCGCGGCGGAGGTGTACTGGGTGGTGAGCTTTTTCTTCACCGTATCCAGAGCGCCGCTATCGTAATTAGCAAAGCCTTTGGAAATATCCGTATGCTTCAGCTCTTCATCCATCCATGCGGTGAGAGTCTTCTCCGTCCCGCCTTTTTCTGCCTTCGCGGTGAGGGTTTTCTTGTCATCATCAGTGAGCTCATTCCCGAAATTATAAATCGAGAAACTTCCCGTAAGACCCACAGCGCCGATGGAGGCCGCCAGAGAAGTAGAGGAAACATCCTTCAGGGTATCCTTGGCGTTTACCGAAAGCGTGCCCTTGGATTTCACTGTATTTCCATTTCCCAGGTATGCCTGGGTCTTGGTATTCACTGCTGCCACGTCCACCGCCGCGCCAATGGAGCCGCCGATGCTACCGGTGCCTCCGACCACGTAGCTCGACATACCCGCCAAGGTGGACGGATCCTTGGCATCGGTGTCGATGCGAGTGATGGCGCTGCCGATGTCGTGGGTAGCGTCTACCGAAATGGTGCCCTTAGCCCTCGTAATTTCTTTGACTTTCCCGTCGTCATCATAGGCGATGGTGCCCTGGATGAGATCGGTATTCGTGCCGGTGTAGGCCTTGGTGGTGGCGGTGATGTAATTCAGATTCACGGCCCCCGCAATGCCGGCCCACATGCCGCCGGCACCTTGGATGGTAATATTTCGAATGGCTTCCGCATTTTTGGCGGAAATAGAAATCGCACTGTCATCACTGTCGTCGGTGGTATTTAAGAGCGCACCATCCCCGGTGAACGCTTCCGTATCCTTGATCACCTTGGTGACGCCCATGGCCATGCCGCCGCCACCGGCCGCTGCGCCGACGGACACGCCGCCATTGCCGCCATCCATAATGGTTTCATCCTTGGCTGTGATGGCAATCTTCTTTGCTGCTATAAGCTCTGCATTCTTACCGGTGTAAGCCTTGGTGGTGGTGTCAAGCACATTAACGCCGATGGCGCCATTGATGGCCACATTGCCGCCAACGCCGCCGGCCACAGTGGCATAGGTGACGTCGGTCTTCTGATCTGCTTCTACCGTAATGGTACCGCTATCTACCGTCGCATCATCATCCACATAGGACTCGGTGGTGGCTTTGTAGGAAACCGTAGAATTGGTGATACCCAGGCCCCAGGTGCCGCCGACTCCTGCGCCGCCGGCGCCTGCCCCCTGCTTGAAGGAGGAATCTGCTTTCACAGAAGTCTCTCCATCGGTGTCGACCTGCGTCTTCTTACCGATGTGAGCCTTGGTGGTGTAGTCCACAAAGGTTTCCGAAGCAGCGCCTGCCACGCCCGCCGTACCTGCCACGCCCAGGGCTGCCGCCGCGGTGGTGGAGCTGCCTTTATTTTCTGCGAGAACCGCGAGAGATGCCCCTTCGATAGAGCTATTATTTCCTACCAAAGCTTCGACGGTCTTGTTTACCACTTCCACCGCTGCGGAAAGTCCCACGCCCGCCGTGCCGGCAGATGCACCGGCCGCGCCGCTTCCGGTCTTGAGCCTTGTATCATCTTTGGCATGGACGGATACAGCGCCGGCGTCAGTGAGCAGAGCGGCTTTGCTATTATCTGTGTCTTCTCCTACATATGCCTTCGTATTGGTGGTGATGGTATGAGCCCCCGCTGCACCGGCGCCGCCTACCGTGCCACCGGCCAATGCGCCCGCCGCGCCGATAGAAGTCAGAGTCTCGGAAGAATCTGCAGAGACCGTAGTGCTTCCGGCATGAGACAGGACCCCGCCGTCCTGGATGCCCGCATAGGTATGGCCGTCATAGGCCTGGATATCCACGGCCACGCCGATGCCATTGCCGCCGGCAAGAGAAAGCCCACCGGCCAAGCCAAAGAGCTTCGCACTACTCTTGGCTGTGATGGATGCCGCGCCGTTCACCGCTTTTCCCGAGTCGTCTGTGCCATTAGAAATATCAAAGCTTCCCTGGCCCAGGTAAGCGTCTGTGGTCTGCTTGATCTTATTCACCGTCACGGAGCCGGCGCCGCCGAAGGTCGATGCGCCGCCGGCAGCGCCGATGGCTACGGTCTTCGATGTGCTATCATCCTCGCTATCCTTGGCGTCTCCATTGTAGGAATTTTCCGCCTTCACCGTAAGAGCGGAGGCTTTCAGCGTATTTTTCTTTTCCGCGTCCCCTTCTACGTAAGCCTTCGCAGTGCCTTCATGAACCACGACGCCAATGGACGCCCC
>CAVKMC010000322.1:0-8498 GCA_963657285.1 Agathobacter sp. | reverse complement strand
ATGGCTCCGCCTATAGCGGTGCCGACGCCGCCACCGGAGAACGCTACCGCCCCGGTGTAGGAGTCCAGCCGACCTTCGTCCACAGCTTTGATGGCCATGGCCTTCGCGACACGGATGCTGCTGTCCTTCGCGTAAGCGGTCGTGGTGTCATCGATCTTGTTCACGGAGATCTGTCCCGCGCCGGCGATGCCCTTGCCGGTGCCGCTGCCGCTGGCTGCTACGTTGAGCACCCGCTCCTTGTTGTGCGCCGAGATGGTGAGTGCTTTGTCTTCCTCCTCATCGCCGGAGAGCGTGAGGTCTGCGCCATTCACATAGGCTTCGTTGGTGGCGCTGATGGAATTCCACATGAAGCTTCCGCCGATGGCATTGCCCTGCTCGGCGCTCATGTTCGCAGACACCACACCGGTGATGGCATTGATGGAGCTATCATTCAGTGCGCTGATGTCCAGGGACTTCGCAGAAATCTTTGGCGCAGCATTTCCATTTCCCACATGGGCTTTCGCGTTGTCGGTCATGCGATTGATGGAAAGGTTTGCCGCCACAGTTAATTTATTTTTCTCAGCCGCCGCTTCACCTACGTTGTCCGCCATGGCGTTGTCCGCGCCGGCTACCTGCTGCACGATCTGATTCACTTCGTCCTGCAGATTTCCTCCGCCGGCTCCCACTTCCTCTTCCCATTCCGGCAAGAGCGCAATGAGTCCATCGATGCGCTCCTGCTCTGTCGGCGGACGCACATGGTCGCCCCAAGCGCCGGCGTGATTGGAATTCGGTCGGTCCGTGCCGTCGTAGGCAATGGCTCCGGCCAAAGAAGCTGTAGTGATGTAACCGTCATTCTTTGCGCTTACAGTCACCTTATCGGCCGCGGAGACGATTCCGCTCACGTAAGCCTCCGTTTCACGTGAAATGTGGTTGTAAGCGATGGAGGCACCGATGCCCGTCGCACCGCTGGCACCTACGGCGCCGGCGAGATTGATATCCCAAGAGTCATCGCTGGCGTCCACCTTCACATCGTCGGCCGCTTTGACTGTGGCGTCTCCGATGTAAGCCTTCGTGTCGTTGTCAAAGAGATCCATGGTGACCGTGGAGTCAAAGGCCACGGACTTCGCCTTGCCGCCAGCAGTGGAGAGCGCGAGATTTCTAGCCACCGTTTCTGCGGAAGCACTCACGGACTTCGCGGAGGTCACCGACGCGCCGCCATCGATGTAGGCCTTCGTGTCATTGGTCTGATGCACGCGAAGCACAGCGCCGCCTAAACCATAAGAATTGGTGGCGCCCGGATTGAGCCAAGAATTTCTATTGAGGATTTCCGTCCAGTTCGCTTGTCCAAAGGTGCAGAGCAAGAAATTGAGCGGCGCATAGTCAAAGATTGGTTGAATGCTGCCCGCAAAGTTCACAGTGGTGGTGTCGGTCTTGGACTTCACATTCACATCGCCGCCGGCCACCACCGTAGGCGATGCTTTCTTATCGTCGGACTTCCCGATGTACGCCTTGGCGCTGTTGTCGTAATTGATCAAGGAAACAGAAACGGCGCCGCTGGCTTCGTCCGCCTTGCCGGCGGTCTGCGACCAGCTGTCTACCAATTCCGGGAGACCCACATTCGTCTTGGCGAGTGCAGAAAATACATTGCCGATGATTTCGCCGACGCCGGTCCCCTGCCAGGAGGTCTGCCAGGGCATTTGAGTCTCTGCGTTCACAGTCACGTCACCGGTGGTCTTCACATCTGCCCCATCGCCTACATAAGCGGTGGAGTGATTCTCCTCAGACAGATAGGTGAAGGATACAGCAGCAGTATAGTCCTCCTGTGTCTGGTCGCCGCCTTGTTGTGTGGTCTGGGTTTCAAAGGCTGTGGTGGCTGAATGGGCGCGGGAAATGGTCTTAGCATTCACAGCGAGCGACTTCGCCGCTGCGTCCATGTCGCCCGCATATACACCATCCACTTCCTTCACGCCGCGGATGGTGCCGGTGACAGACGCATTGGACGAATTGGAGCTGGAGAGATACGCCGCTGCCGCATTGATTCCCAGCTGATTGAAGAAGGAATTTCCCTGCGGCAGGTTCGCCGCCTCGCCGATATCCATGCCAAATCGTTCTTTTAGTTTATTAAATAAATTGGTGGCTCCTTCCTTACCCCAAGTGACCAGTGGATTCATGGCGCTGTCGCCTTGCACTGCGGCCGCCGAGGCGGTGTCCGCCTGATAAACGCCGCTACCGGTGGACTTCATAGTATTTCTTCCATGGACAGACACATTACCACCGGCGTACACCGTACCATCGACAGATGCATTGACCTTGGTATCCACCACGCCAAGAGCTACGACTGCGGAAATGTGGCCGCCATTCATAGCACTGGCGGAGAACTGCCGCGCCGAGAGCGCTGACACATTCGTATTCCGCCCGGTGGTGACGATAGCATCCTTTCCGATGTGGGCCGTGGCATCACTGGTAAGCTTGCCGTAGGTGAAATTGAACTCCGCCTTGTCCTGGATCAGCGCAAATTCCATCTGATCCACCAAGACTGTATTGTCTGCGGTGGCATTGGTCTTCAGATCTCTTTGCGTATAGAGAGTACTATTATCCACGTCTACCTGAGACTTCACTTCGGAAATGCCGACCACGATGCCCAGACCCAAGGCGCCGATGCCGGTGGTAGCCACCTTGGAGGTAGCGTTGGTATCGATGGAAATATCCCCATGCTTTTCTGCATCCAGCGCGGCGTCATTGGCATTACCCGTTCCGATGGCTTTCATATCCGTGAAATCAATATTCACCTTCGCTTCCGAAGACACCTGGGTCACCGCCGCGATGGGTCTGTACTCTTTGAATTTATCCTCGAAGAAGCCGAGTCCTTTCCTAAAGGCAGCCTCCAGCTCTGTATCAGTCAGCTCGGCACCACCCGGATTGTTTGCTAAATTACCCACATTATTGGCTTGCGCAAAGACATCGATGTTATCGCCGATGATGGTATTTCTTTTATCAGTAGACTGCTGCCCCATATCAATCCTTGCGTAAGAGCCATCTCCTATATCCCAAGACCATAGGGTCGTCTGGGAAGTAGCGTGGATGGTCACATCGCCGGAAGCTTTTCCGTTTTTGCCACCGGCATTGATGGTGGTCCCATCGATTGCAATCCCTGCCACACCCATAGCAGTGCGGGCAGCTGTAATTTCAATTTCCCCACTGTTCTGACTGTCGGAGCTCGAATCGATATAGGCCTCCTTGATGGAAATCACGCCACCATGCTCCGGTTTATCCGGATTTGCCTGCAGGTCTGCTATATCAGAAGACGCCGAGAGCTCGATTTTCCCGCCGTCGGAAGTAAATGTCCCGCCATTGGCAAAAAAGCTTCCTTCCCCCATCGTACCCACAGACATCCCTCGACCGTGAGATTCGAGCGTGCCGCTGACATTCATATTTCCACGCGAAAGAAGCACGATACCGTCCTTGATTTCTGCCGTCGTAGCCGCTGTGATATCTTCGGTATTTAAAAAGGGTGCGCGATAGTCCGCCAAGGGGGCAGACTCCATCGGAAGCGTCTTAAACACCGATCCGGTACGGATGGTAGCGCCGCTCCCTACAGTCATCATCCCCGACGACGCGATGACCACGCTGTCCTTTGCATTGATCGTGCCGTTCACCGTGATAGGTGCCGACTGCTTATCATAGCTGGCTTCCTTGGCCAAATCCTTCAAAGAGAGATTGCCCAAAGAAGCGTCGGAGAGATACAAGTCCTGCCCATAGCTGGCCGCTGTGCCCAAGGTGAGCCGGCCTACATTGATGACGCCTGTCGCGCCGACTGCAATGCCTTCAGGGCTGAAGAAATACACATCGCCGCCGATCTGATTGTCCTTGATGGCATTCACTACACCGTCGATATTGATTTTGCTATTCACCACATTGATCTGATGATTCACATCGCGAAGCTCCAGATTGGCGATGTCGCCACTGGAAATATCAAATTGGTTGAACTGATTCAGCGCTTTGTCACCCTTCACCTGCTGGTTCTCGATGGTGTATTGGGTGCCGCCGGAAATCTCCTGCTTCACCACCTTGTCAGCATAAGTCTGATCCCACACCACCACATCGGCATAGGACACGCCGCTGCCAAGGAGCGATGCGAGCAATACAAAGGCCCGAAGCGATTTCCTGCTTCGGGTCGAAGATGTCCCGCTATGATTTTTCGCAATCTCCGAGGCCACCACATAGCAGCCCCGCGCGGCATTCCAGATGAGTTTATATACCTTATTCATGGTTCCTCCATGGTTGGTGGGTTTTGACGCTATCGCTTTCGTGGTCGGTAGTCGGTAGTCGGTGGTCGGTACGCGTTTAACGCTAAGCTCAAAGTGGCAAGCTGTCTTTATCAGCAAACGCGCCCGACTACCGACTACCGATTACCGACTACGAAATCGTCAACCTTATTTCCTATACATTCCTCTGTACATAGAAATGAATCCGCGGATCGTCTCCGGCATTCACATTGTCCGATTTGTGGAGCGGGAAGCCCAGGATGCATTTGCTGTACCAGCCGCCTTTGGCGTATTCGAGTCCAATGCCGGCGCCGGTGATTTGCTGTCTCACGGTGGCGATGGAAAAATTATTGTAGCTTACGCCGTGATCAAAGAAAGCCAGGCCTCGCCAGGTCCGGTGGTCACTACTGATGGGAAAGCTCCACTCGAGGCCGGCGAACCAGCCCTTATCACCGGAGAGGGTGCTTTCCTTGTAGCCCCGGACGCTGGACATGCCGCCCAGGGAGAATTGCTCCGTTGAGGGCAGGCTTGTGTGATTGGTGTACTGGCCATAGAGGCGAGCGGTGAGGTATTGATCATTTCCTACATTCTGCCGGCGCATGAGGTAGCCGCTATAGTAATAGCCATTATTTTCTTTATGGCGGAAGTTATCATCGCTATCATATTTCGTGACGCTTCCCATAAGGAACCACATGCCGTGGTCATCATAGATGCGGCTCGAGAGGCCGGCCTTCATGGTGATGGTATCCGTATCCGCTAGCGCCATATTGGCATATTGGGTGTCCGACCATTTCTTGTGAAGCTCAAAAAAAATGTCGGTCTTCGTGAGCGGCGTCACGTTCAATGGATGAGTGAGGGAGAAAGCCAAGTCATTGGACCTGGCATCCATATCGAAATCCTTGAAGGCGCCTCGAATGATGTCCACTTCATTCCGACTGTAGGAAATCGAAGCGCGGGTCCCCTTATTTCCTACCGGCGTATCGAAGAGGATGGAGCCGCCTAAGATGCCCTGGGTCCACACCGGCGCGAAGGCGATGCCGGCATCTCGCCCGCCGATGCCGCGATACTCCGAGTAAGCGCCGATGCGGATGCGACCGCTTTCATATTGGCCGGCGTTGTCTGTGTAGATGAAGCTGGTGAGAGGATTTTCTTTTTCCTGCAAATCCAGGAGGAGGTCTGACGTGCCTTCCTCGTCTCCCGGCGCCAAGTTCGCCTTCACCTGGTAGGTGTTTGTGGCATTGTATCGGCGCAGATCCTTCTGTAACAGGTTCACATCCACCAGCTCGCCCATGGTACCATGGATGCGGTCCAAGAGATACTTATCGGAAATCCGTTTATTTCCTGTGACCTTTACCTTCCCCAAAGTCCCTTCGATGAGGCGGATGTACACCACCCCATCCTTCACGGCTTGCGGCGGGAGGACAGCCTGGGCTGTGCCCACATTCTTATCAATGTAGAGCCGGTTTAGCCGATCCACCATGTCTCGCAGCTCAGTGATTGTGTGAAGGCCGGGGCCTTTGAAGTGAATGGCCTTTTGTATTTCTTCCGCGCTCAAAATTTTGGATTTGCTCACGCGGATTTCCTTCACCTCAAAAGAAATCTCGCCATCCCCTTCTTCTACCTGCACCGGCGCTACGGTGAGGGGCGCCGCCTTCTCTCGCTTCTTTTCACTTTGGCTATACTTGTGGTAGGCCAGGGTTTGCTGCTGCTCGTCCATGACCCGCTCCATCCTTTGTCCGAGCTGAATCGCCGCGTCCGGCACATCCGCTGCCTTTGCCGGAAGTCCTATCCCGAAAAAGCACATCCATAAGATGAGTCCCTTTATATATCTATGATTCATCGCGTCTCCTGCCCATGTGGTTTGATAAATTTTTCAACCTTATAATATAAATTATATTATATTTTATACCGCTTTTATGCGCCTAACTCCTAAATATTTTCTGTACCTTTTACGCAATAGGTATCGCAAAAATTACAGCAATATAAATGCGAAACCACCCCATCTTTACCAACACTCACTTCCCGGTATGCCAAAATCTCAAATAAAATTTTCTCTGTTTATGCTATAATGAATCGATTTGAAAACACAGGATTTCTTACGAAAGGATCTTTTCATGAATACCACCACTCACGATACATCGTTGCCTCCGCTTTGGGCGCGCGTCATTTTTATCACTTTGGTCACCGCCATCGGCTCCTTTATCTACGCCGTGGGCATCAATTTATTTTACGAGCCCGAGCAATTTCTCTCCGGCGGCCTCGTGGGCATCGCCATGGTACTTCACTACACCAGCGATGTGCCCATCGGCGTCACCAACTTCCTTTTGAACATCCCGATACTGCTCCTGTCCTTGAAATTCATGGGCAAGACCTACACCTTGGTCACTATCCTGGGCACCGCCCTTTGCTCCTTCTTCATCGACCTCACGTCCTGGCTCTCGGCCTATAACACCATCCACGATCCCCTGGTCTCTGCGGTGGCCGGCGGCGTCATCCTTGGCACAGGCAATGGCATCCTCTATCGTTACAACAGCAACACCGGGGGCCTTGACGTCATCGGCGCCATCATGAAGAAATATTTCGGCATGGATATCAGCTACGTGGTCTTTGGTTTGAATTTCCTCATCGTCATCTCCAGTGCCTGGATCTTCACCATGGAGCTGGCCATCTGCACCCTCATCGCCATGTACATCAGTGCCAGCGTATCGTCCCGCCTGGTCATCGGCTTTGCACAAAGAAAAGCGGCCTTCATCGTTTCCGACAAGCCGCTTGAAATTGCAGATGTGATTTTAAGAAATATTCATCATGGCGCCACGCTCCTCTATGGCCAAGGCGCCTTCTCCGGCATGGATAAGCGCATCGTCTTCGCCATCGTAGACCTGACGCAAATCACAAGGCTTCGCCGCTACGTGGCCGAAGTGGATCCCCATGCCTTCCTCTTCATCATGAATACCACCGACGTGGTAGGCCGCGGCTTCACCCGCCCCCTCTCCACTACTAAGACCATGCCTCACTCCTTCCGCTACACCAGCAACGCCGAAGGCGAACTCGTCCCCACTCGCATGTGGCAGTATGAAATGGACGAGGAAGCCAATCCCGGCGCCAGCGAAGAAGCCCTGACCGAAGAGAAAATGGCAAGGGAGAGGATGAGCTATAGGAAGTAGAGGTTTTAACGCTATCGGTTTAGTAATTAGTGATCGGTAATCAGTGATTAGGGCGCGTTTGACGCCAGTGCGTACATACAGGCAATACCGCTACGTATGCACTGGCGCTAAAAGCGTACTAATCACTAATCACTGATTACTGATCGCTAAACCGACAGCGTCAATACCCCCTAATCTGCTTCTCCCCGCTCATATCAAACACATCTCCGTAGGCCGCGTTCGCCATGGCTTTGATGGCGTAGACGCAGTTTTGCGACGCCGCGTAGATGTATCGGTCGTCTACGGGATGGATATTCCGTGCCGCCCGCATGGAGGCGATGGCGGGATTAGCGAGAAAATCGTCTCTGTATTTCGCTGCGCCGGTGATGTCCGATGTGCGGTCCGTAGAAACGAAAAGCATATCCGGGTCCGTCTTGACGATGAGCTCGGGAGAAATAGCCTGGCCATTGGCGCCGCCGGCCTTCTCGATGGCATTCTCTAAACGCGCCCTCATCAAAAGCTCGTGGAACATGGAGCCCGGCCCGCCGTAGCGGGTCATCTGGGACACCAGGTACACCACGGGCTTTTTCTCTGTCCGCTTGGCGAGAGTCTCATCGATTTCCGAAAGCTGGCGGTCCATTTCCTTCACCACATTCTCGCCCCGCTCCTTCTCGCCCACCGCGGCGGCGATGATGCGCACGTCGTCCTTCACCTGGGCGATGGACTTGGGCCCATCGATGACTACTACAGGGATGCCCAGGTCCTTGTACATGCGCAGCTTATTCCCATCGGTGTAGGTAGAGGCCACGATGAGATCCGGCCGGGCCTGGGTCACGATTTCCATAGAAAGCCCGGTCAAGGGGACGGTCATGGAAATATTTTTCACATCATCGGCGATATAGGAAATCGCCGGATCCCTATCTGCTTCGGTGACCCCCAGCAAATGATCCGCTGTCACCACACCAAGAAGCATGGTATCAATAGATGCGGACTCGCCCAAAATCCGCTTCGGCTTCCCGGGAATCGTCACCTGGGCGCCGGTGGAATCGGTGACCACATAGCTCTCGCCGGTGGCCTTCTGGCTCACATTCTTCACCCCGCAGCCGGACAA
>CAVKMC010000321.1:0-2007 GCA_963657285.1 Agathobacter sp. | reverse complement strand
CATTTCTATCCGGCCCTATCGGGCGACCCTTCTCCAAGGGTCTACTCCCGTAAGGTTAGATCAATGGTGCAATGTTTTCCTCTTCGAACTTACGCGTTTGGCGTTTGCGTCACTTGAGAAGCTGCCGCTGGTGCACGGCCATCATCCGCCCTTCGGGCACCTTCTTCTTGGAAGAAGGCTTACGCGTTTGGCGTTTAGCAAGCCAACCCCCTTGCTCCCCCTTCCAGAGGAAGGGGGTACCTCGCCGCGCGAGCGCGCGTCTTCCACGAGCATGCGCATCTTCCGCCAGCATACCTACTGCCTCTAGCCGGGCTCCAAGCTCCTAGCTCACAGCTCCTAGCTATGAGGGCGCAGGTAAACGCGCCCCGACTACCGATTACCGATTACTAAAAGCTCTATCGTTTATTCCCGCCACCTCATGTATAATAATAGTATATATAAGTAAGGGGAGTGAGTGAGATGAAGGATGAGGAGCTTTTGGTTTGGAAGGATCGGCTGATGGCGCGGCTGGTCTGTTCTTTGAATCGGCATTTCTATCCTTTGGCTTGCGAGAGTTTTTCTTGCGAAGGGATTTCTTTGGAGCGAGCGCTTTTGGAGCGGGCGCGGGAGGTCATGCCGGAGGCGGCGCCGCGGGCTTTGGGGGCGGCGGTGCGCAAGTATGTGCATTTCCGTTTGGCTTTGGCGGATCGATTTCTTCGCGGCGAGGCGGAGGGGTCGGCTTTTCTTTCGTTTGCACTGTCTAAGGAAATGGATCTGGATGTGACGCATCAGATGGCAGGGTCCTTCGCGTCGCTTCGGGAGGTGCTGCCGGATTTCCTTTTAGTAAGCGAGGAGGGCGCGGGGATTTCTTCTTTGGTTTTGTTTTTGGAAAAGGAAATAGGGATTCCCCTTTCGCCGCTCACGGATTTCTTCCGCGTAGAGACGGAGGGATTTCTTGTACAGATGAAGGCGGACGCTGGGGATTTCCTCTCAGCTATGGCGCTATGCGATTCGGATTTCAAGGAGGAAAAGGAAAGGCTCCCGCAGCGATTGGCAGAAGCTTTGGCAGAGGAGATCGGGCTCTCTTACAGCGATCAGGTGTGGGAGAGCGCGCAGATGATGGCGTCCCTGGATAAGGCGGCGCGGAATTTGATTTCTACCGCTACGCCCACGGCGGCGTGCTTCCTCTATCGCTATGCGCTCTTTCGCATGGAGGTCCTCGCCTTCTACGGGTCGTACCTGTGGCAGGATCGGAGGCTGAAGGATGCTTTCCTTCGCGGGTGCCTTTCGGGGAAGGCGTTCACGCGGTGGGTGAAGCGGATGCACATGCGGGGACTTCTGGCGCCGCGGGATTTGTATTTCTCCGAGAAGCTGTATCTGAAAATGAATCTCTTTATGCGGCAGTGGGCGTTCTTTGATCCGAAGAATCGGAAATATTATTATAAGTATTTCCCCAATTTCACGCTGTCCATCGAGGAGCGGACGGATGAGCCGGATTTCGATAAGAAGGCGTGGCTGCTCCTGGAGGGCCTGCGCCCTGCCGATAGCAAGGAAATCCCGCCGCCTTTTATGCATTTCCTGGTGCAGGAGACGCGGACGTATATGGTGAATATGGCACACACCATGTATTTCGCCTATACCATGGGGCTGAAGCGGCCGGGGGATTTTGTGGCGGGGAAATATCGGGTGGATGATGCGCCGTCGCTTTGGAATCAGATGAAGCGGTTCTTCAAGAAGGGATAAGGCGCGTTTGACTGCTTCGTCATAGCTTTGAGCCAGGAGCTTGGAGCTTGGAGCTTTTTTGGAGTCAGTAGGCATGCTCAGCGTGAGGCATACGCGCTTGGCTGCGGGTGAGCCAATCCCCGCCCTTCGGGCACCCCCTTCCAGTAATGCTGTTAAGTTAAGAAATTTATGCTAAGGGTTACAGCAAATTTGTTGCTCTAGCCTTATGGGAGTAGACCCTTGGAGAAGGGCCCTCCGATAGCGCCGGATAGAAATGCGCCGCAAGGCGCATAATCAGCACTAGCC
>CAVKMC010000320.1:0-2025 GCA_963657285.1 Agathobacter sp. | reverse complement strand
AAGGCCCGAATTCCTGTATGGGATCCGTCTCCCGCTTTCATTTCTTTTACGCGAAATAGGAGAATATCTTACAACCTTTTCTCAACTTTTTTAAATTCTTTCAATAAAATAGGAGTCGCAAGGAAATGAAATCATCTCTTCGCAGCTCCTATTTAGAAAGCACAATCAGTGAAAATCATAGGCCCCACGTATTATTTCATCGAGCAAGCAGTGCGTACACCGGCGATGATGCCGACAACGAGGCCAACAACTCCGCCAACAGGAGCGCCAATAAATCCACCAAAGGCTGCGCCGACTCCGAGCCCTGCTGCTGTGCAGGATGCGATAATCCCGATAGCCACTACCGGCTTTTTGATCTTGTCCCACAGATTGCTCCAGAATCCGCCACCAGAAACGGAGTCAAGCATTTCATCAGGTATTTCCGCTTTCTCTTTGGTGAACCAGTCTACAGTCTTCTGGAAAACCACTTTGAATTCATCCAAAGTGATTTTGATGAATCTCTTCACCACATCAAATACATCCTCTACCGACTTGGTGGACTCGATCATAGCATTCATTTCCGGATCAGATGTCAAAACCTCCTCGAGCTTATCTGCTGCTTCTTTAGCAGTGTCTACCGACATAATCTGTGCTACATCGATTTCTTCTACCGTGTTGACCATTTTTAATGTTGCTTCCATTTTCATGTCTCCTTTCAAATACATGAAATACATACATTGAGTATTTTTGGAAAGTACCGATTCCTTTACTCCCGGAATCCTGACTGGTTCATCGGTGCTTTCCTTTCTCTCTCCTATATCTTATATGCATGAGGAGGAAATCTATTACATCCTTTTTTGCAAATAAATCCCATAAAAAATGGAAGAAACGATTTCTCATTTCTTCCATTTCGATTTCTTCTATTTCTTAGAGCAGTCCGCCATAGTTTTCCAGCATCTTGCGGACGGTTTCTCTTTCCTTTTCGGTCGGTTCTACCATGGGCAGACGGAAGTGTCCGCCGGGCTGGCCAATGAGGTTCGTAGCGGTCTTGACCGGCGTCGGGCTGGCGGTGAAGAACATGCCTTTGTTGATTTCATACATTTTGAGGTGCAGCGCTCTGGCTTTGGCAATATCGCCCTTTTCGAAAGCATCCACCATAGCCAGCATGTCGTCGCCAATCACGTGGCCGGATACGGAAATGATGCCTACACCGCCGCAGAGAAGTACCGGCAGAGTGAAAGCGTCATCGCCGCTGTAAATCATGAAATCTTCCGGAAGGAGAGCCTTTTCCTTGGTGACCTGGTCCCAGCTGCCGGTAGCGTCTTTGATACCGACCACGTTCGGGCATTCGTCCACGATTCTCTTGATGGTTTCCGGCTGGATGGATACGCCGGTGCGGCCCGGTACATTGTAGAGCACCAGCGGCAGGTCTACGCCTTTGGCGATGGCAGTGAAGTGCTGGTACATGCCTTCCTGGTTTGGCTTTACATAGAAAGGAACGATCACGAGAGCGCAATCGATGCCGGTTTCTTTAGCCTTCTGACCGAAAGCGATGCTGTCCTTGGTGCTGATGGAGCCGATATTGCCCATGACCGGCACCTTCTTGCCTTCTGCGTTTTTGCCTACGGCGTCAACGATGAGCTTGTAAAGCTTCAGCTTTTCATCAGCCGTCATGGTAGCGCCTTCGCCGGTGGTGCCGCCGACCAGGATGCCCTCAGAGCCATGAGCTACCAGGTGCTTTGCGAGAGCTACTGCGCTCTCGTAATCAACAGCACCGTCTTCTGTGAATGGAGTAATCATAGCCGTAATCACGCGGCCGAACTTTGCAGTTGCCATAATGTATGTCTCCTTTATTCCAAAAATTTCAAAGAAATATCGAATGAATCGGTAAAGCAAAAAGGTTCAAGGTTCAGGGTTCAAGGTTCAAGGGAAGGTACGCCGCATCAATTCATATAGCGGCGTTATTTTTGAAATATAGAAAATGTGAATCAACTTTTTCAAACTTGCGGCGCTTTTGTTTGTGCGCCGCACCTCCCCTTGAACCTA
>CAVKMC010000319.1:0-2044 GCA_963657285.1 Agathobacter sp. | reverse complement strand
GCTGGGGGGTAATGTGAAGGTCCTGGGCATCGAAGGGAATTTCGATGATGCCCAGAGCACGCTGAAAAAAGTATTCGGCAGCGAGCTGCGAAAGAAGGAAGAGGAGAAGGGCGTGCTTTTCTCGTCCGCCAATTCCATCAATATCGGCCGTCTCCTGCCGCAGGTGGTGTACTACGTATGGATCTGGCTGAAGCTCCTCCGCGAAAGCTCCATTGGCCCGAAGGAGTCCTTCAATGTGGTAGTGCCTACTGGTAATTTCGGAAATATCCTGGCTGCCTGGATTGCTCGGGAAATCGGTACGCCTATCGGTGAGCTCATTTGTGCATCCAATGAGAATAAGGTGCTGGCAGATTTCTTTGCTACCGGCACCTATGACATCAATCGCGAATTCCATCTGACCGAAGCGCCGTCTATGGATATCCTGATTTCCTCGAATTTTGAACGGTTCCTCTATTTCATGGCCGGCGAAAAGGGCGAAGTAGCCAAGGAGATGCAGGCGCTGAAGGAAACCGGCGTGTACTCTATCACCAAAGAGGATATGGAGCGTGTGGCCGGTCAGATGAAGGGCGGCTGGGCGTCCGCGGAGGCTATGGAGACCGCGATGGCGTCGGTGTACGAAAAGTACGACTATCTCATGGATCCTCATACGGCAGTGGCGTACGCGGTCTATGAGGATATGCGTAAGAAGGGCGAGATCCCGCGGCACACCCATACGGTCATTATTTCTACGGCTCATCCCTATAAGTTCCCGGGCGTTGCGGCCAAGGTCCTGGGACTTCCGGTGCAGGAAAATCCATACGATACGCTCCGCGCCGTCGAGAAGGAGACGGGTATCGCCATTCCTCGTCAGCTTGGCGAATTGGAGAAGCGGCCGGCTCGCTTTACGGATGTGGTAGACAGAAGCGAAATGGCGGAAGCTATCGAAGCTTATGCAGATACGATTGTGAAATAACCAGAGGTTTTGTATGAGAAGAAATTGGGAGGAGAAGGAAGAGCGCTGCTTCAGGCTGGGTCTCTTTGCCCTGATGGTGCTGGTGCTGGTGGCGATTCATTTCATAGATCCCCTTTTCTATCCGACGGTGTATCGATTGTCGAGTGAAGGAGACCTTGCCGGAACCATTCACTATCTGAAAAGCTTTGGCATTTATGCAGCACTGATTAGTTTCTTTATCGATGTGGTGGTGAATATCATCGGCTTCCTGCCGTCCATATTCATTTCTACCGCCAATGGGCTGGTCTTCGGCCTCTTCTGGGGCGTCATTATTTCCTGGCTCGCCGAGACCGTGGGCGTTTTGATTTCCTTCTACATGATGCGGACTCTTTTCCGGGGCCTTGCGAAGAAGGTGATTGCCCAGAGCAAAATGCTGACGACGCTGGATGCCCATAAGTCCTGGAAAGCCATGGCGGTAGCGCGGGCTATCCCCTATGTGCCCAATGGTCTTGTGACAGCCTTGGGAGCGCTCTCGAGCATGTCCTTCGAGTCCTACGCACTGGGCTGTCTCATCGGGAAATTTCCCTCCACGGCGCTGGAGGTCATCCTGGGACATGACGTGGTGAATTTCGAAGAAAATTCCATGCGCCTTACCATAATCGTCATCGCGGTGGCGGTGATCTACGGGGCGCTTTGGTGGTATATGAAGAAACGAAAATAGGCTGAAGTGAGAGCCGGGGAGTAATCCCCGGCTTTTTGTGTGGCTTGGTAGTCGGTAGTCAGTGGTCGGTAGTCGGGAGCGCGTACCTGCTTCCCCACTACCGTGAACCGTTTACCGTATTACTGTTAGCCGCCCCTTTTGACTATAGCGGGAAATGAAGCACAAACCTGTTTCTGTGTAATGGTTTATCGCTCTAATTCCCGCTATCGGAAGCATGCCGGTGAACGGTTATACGGTTATACGGTAAACGGTAGTGAGGAAGCAGGAGAACGCGCCTTGCCTGACGACTCCTGCGCCAAGTGTTTCTCTAGGGAACCACTGATTAAATCGAAGATTCAAAAATCATAAGAATTTTTATTCATAGCTTCGTCAAGAAAATCCTTAAATAGCTC
>CAVKMC010000318.1:0-2069 GCA_963657285.1 Agathobacter sp. | reverse complement strand
TCCTGCATAAAAATAAGGGCCATACATCGAAACAGGACTTTTTCAGTGGCCTCTTCCAGAGGAGGGGGTAAAAGCGCGAGGAGCGGTTAGCGTCAAGCGCATCAATATTTCAAAAACTTGTGGCGCTTTCTGATATGTGTGCCACGCCTCCCCTTGAACCTAACTACTTGAACCTTGAACCTAAACTCCCAGCACCATGCTCTTCACCGGCTCGAAGCTCTTCCGGTGAATCGGCGTGATGCCCAGATTTCTAATGGCTGCGATATGCTCTGCGGTACCGTAGCCTTTATTTTGTGCAAATCCGTAGCCCGGATATTCCTTATCATAGTCGTCCATGAGCTGATCGCGGTAGACCTTGGCCACGATGGAGGCCGCGGCAATGGAGGCGCTGCGCGCGTCGCCGTGAATCAAGGACTCTGTGGGACAGTTGAAATGGAGCGGCATGGCGTCCACCACCACCGCCTCGGGCTGCACGGAGAGATTCTTCACCGCTTCATACATGGCCATCATGGTGGCTTCATAAATATTCAGCGCATCGATTTCCGCAGGCGGCAGACTGACAATGGAAATATCCACAGCGCTTTCGTAAATTTTCGCTGCGATTTCCTCACGATGCTTGGGCGATACCTTTTTCGAATCGTTCAGCCCCTTGCAGTACCAATGGGGCGGTAGGATCACCGCTGCTACGGTCACTGGTCCGGCCAACGGCCCGCGCCCCACTTCGTCAATGCCGGCGATGAGGTTGATACCTTCCTTATAGAAATGGCTCTCCACGTCGTACATAGACTCCACGCGGAGCCGCTCCTCACTCTCTCGCTGCAACCGCTTCATGTAGGAAGCCACCAGGGCCTTCGCGCCCTTTCGCTCGTCCGCGAGGATTTCCTTCATCACGTCTTCCGGTACATTATCCTCGCGAAGGATGTCTCGTATTTCAGAAATCTTCATAGCCATCCCCTTATTTCTCCGGCAACGGGTCCAGGGTCACTTTCCCCAGCTTACCATCTCGGAAATCGCGGAGCACCACCATCTCGGCTCTGTCGTAGTCGATGGCGCCTCCCGGGAGCAGACAGCCCCGGCGGCGGCCGGCAGCTTCCAAGAGAAGCTGTGGATCCTGGTTCACGTCTTCGATATTATATTTCTCCTTGAGCACCCAAGGCGCCGTCTCCGCCAAAGACGCGAGGAGCGCCGGCACCACTTCGTCGGCGTTGAATACATCGCCGGCAATAGCGCCCGTAGCTGCCAGGCGAAGCGCTGCGGTCTGGTCATCGAACTTCGGCCACAGCACCCCCGGCGTGTCCAAAAGGTCCAGCCCTTCGGAGAGGCGCACCCACTGCTTGCCGCGGGTATGGCCCGGCGTATTCGCCGTGCGTGTGGCAGCGGTGCCGGCCAAGAAATTGATGAGCGTGGACTTCCCTACATTTGGGATGCCCAGGATCATGAGGCGCACGGAGCGGCTCTTGATGCCGCGGCGGCGCCATTTCTCCAGCATAGGCTCTGCGGTCTCGCGGATCAAAGCCAGGAGCCGTTTTTTATTTTTACTATTCCCTACGCTCATAGGAACCACGGGAATATTTCTTTTCTGGTAATAGGAAATCCAGCGGTCTGTGGCCTTCGGATCGGCCAGGTCTGCTTTATTTAGGATCACGATGCGGGGCTTGCCCTGCACCAATTCTTCTACCATCGGATTCGCACTGGACGCCGGAATGCGGGCATCCAAAAGCTCGGCAACCACGTCCACCGCTTTCAGGTGAGACTCGATCATCCGCTTCGTCTTGGTCATATGACCGGGGAACCATTGAATTAGCATACGCACCTCCCGGATACCATAGGGGGTATCACTTATCCCGTCTATTCTAACACAAATGGGGAGGGAGTGGCTAGGGAAATGTAGGGACGCCGGTTTAGTGATCAGTGGTTAGTGGTCAGTAATTAGTAGTCGGTGGTCGGTGGTCGGGGCGCTTTTAACTGAGTCTCCAGGGCCACACCCCATCGATTTGGCATGAAAGCCGATTGCAGGTAAAAAGGTTCAAGGTTCAAGTATTTAGGTTCAAGGGGAGGTGCGGCGCACA
>CAVKMC010000317.1:0-2072 GCA_963657285.1 Agathobacter sp. | reverse complement strand
TTGAACACCTTCGCAAAGACCCAGGCCGTGGCGGCGGTGAAGGCCATGCCCGGGGCGGCGGCTATGAGCATCAGCGTGAGGCCCTTGCCCAGAAGGAAATACATGGCCACGCGAGCCAGCGCGGTGCCGAAGGGGCCGCTGAAAATATAGAAAATTTTCGACGAGCCAAAGACCAGCCAGAAGACGCCGACGCCTAAGCGGAAGGACATCTGCACTGCCACATTAAGCAGCGTCGCCGTGCCCAGGGAGAGGCCCAAGAGCGAGGCCAGGATCCCGGCGATGATATATTTCTTGAAGCCAAAGACCCCGCAGATGGCCACGGCAATCGGCGCGGACAGCTGGAACTCCGTGCCCGGCACGATGCCGGGGATGCGGAAGGTGCCGGAGATGGCGATGAGCACCGCGAGGAGCGCCGTCTCCGTGGCGTCCATGGCGAGGCGTTTATTTGTGATTTCCTTTTGCATAGTTGTTCTCCTTTTGACTATAGAGCTTTCGTAGTCGGTGGTCGGTGGTCGGTAGTCGGGGTCCGCATACCTGCTTCGTCATAGCTAGGAGCCTGGAGCTAGGAGCTTGGAGCCCGGCTGGAGTCCAGTAGGCATGCTCAGCGGTGGAGTCTTGGGCCAATAGGTAGACGCGCATCGCTCCTAGGCTCCACCGCCGAGCATGCCTACTGTCACCAATAAAGCTCCAAGCTCACAGCTCAAAGCTATGGCGAAGCAGGTAAATGCGCATGCTTCTAGACGCTACCGTCCCGTGTGCCTACTGACGCTAGTCGAGCTCCAAGCTCCTAGCTGAAAGCTCCTAGCTATGACGAAGCAGGTCCGCGGACCCCGACCACCGATTACCGACTACTAAACCTCCCCAAGACTCTCCCCGCCTCATCCAGTTCCCCGATCGTATGCGCCGCGGTGACGGTGAGGCGGATGCGGCTGGTGCCCTCGGGGACTGACGGCGGGCGAATGGCGGAGAGGAGGACGCCGGCTTCGCGGCAGGCCTTCGCGTAGGCGAGGGTCTTCTCCTCTTCGCCTAAGACGATGGGAAGGATGGACGTGTCACCGGGAAGGACGGAGATGCCGGAGGCGGCAAGCTTCTCCTTGAGGTACGCCGTATTTCTATGAAGCCGCCCCACGAAGCGATCGGGATCCTTCTCAAGAAGCCGAAGAGCTGCGAGGGCTGCAGCGCCTGTGGCGGCACCGATGGAGGTGGAGAAGATGAAGGGGCGGGAGTGATTTCGAAGGTACGCGGCGATGGGCGTGGACGTGGCCGCGTAGCCGCCCTCGGCGCCCAGGGATTTCGAGAGAGTCCCCACTTGGATGTCGATGCCGGTCTCGTGGAAATATTCCGCTGTGCCGCGACCGGTCGCTCCGATGACGCCCACCGCGTGCGCGTCGTCCACGATGAGGCAGGCGTCGTATTTCTTTTTCAATTTCAAAAGCTCCGGCAGCGGCGCGATGTCGCCGTCCATGGAGAAGACGCCGTCGGTGACGATGAACCGCTGGCCATCGCAGGGCGTCTCCGCGAGCTTGTGCGCCAGATCCTCCATGTCGCTATGGGCGTAGACGATGGTCTTCGCTTTGGAAATACGGCAGCCGTCCACGATGCTGGCGTGATTCAAAGCGTCGGAGAAAATCACGTCGGCTTTATCGGCAAGCGCATAGAGGACGCCCAGGTTCGTCATGTAGCCGGTATTGAAAATCACCGCGTCGTCTGCGTGCTTGAAGGCGGCCAATTCTTTTTCCAATTCCGATAGCTCAAAGACCGCGCCCGAGGTGAGCCGCGCGCCGCCGGACCCGGTGCCAAAAGAAATCGCCCGCCGCGCCGCCTCCATCACTTCCTCCTCGTGGGTCATGCCCAGGTAATCATTGGAATTGAAAACGATATATTCCTTCCCATCTCGCCGAAGCCCCCGCGTGGCGGTCACCATGCGAAGATCCGACACCAAGCGCAGCCGCCCAGCCGCCTGAGTAGCGGCAAGGGAAGCGGGGATATTTTGTAGGTTCATAGTTTCTCTCCTTTTGATTTTAGTAGTCGGGCGCATTTGACTGCTTCCTCATAGCTTTGAGCTCGGAGCT
>CAVKMC010000316.1:0-2142 GCA_963657285.1 Agathobacter sp. | reverse complement strand
AGTCCCGTGTGGGGGCGGATTACTCCGGCGGCACTGGTGGACTATGTGAAGGAAGCGGGGCTCGGTGACGTGCGGGTGCAGGTGCAGCTTCACAAAATCATCTGGGATCCCGATAGGAGAGGCGTGTAGTTATGGATTTGAAGAAATTGGAAGAGGCGGCCCGGCTCATCATCGAGGCGGTGGGAGACGACCCGACGAGGGAAGGCCTGGTGGAGACACCGAAGCGCTTCGCCGACATGATGGCCGAGCAATTCGCCTACAATGCGGTGTCCAACGCGGACATTGCCAAGGAATTTGAAAAGACCTTCGAAGCCACCGAGAGCGACATGGTGGTGGTGAAGGATATAGAAATATTTTCTCACTGCGAGCACCACATCGCGCTGATGTATAACATGACAGTAGCGGTGGGCTACATCCCCAAGGGGCGCGTCATCGGCCTCTCCAAGATCGCCCGCATCGCCGATGCCGTCTCCAAGCGCTTCCAGCTGCAGGAACGCATCGGTACCGACATCGCCGAGGTCATGCGTCTGGTCACCCACTCCGACGACGTGGTGGTCTACATCGAAGGCGAACACTCCTGCATGACCGCCCGCGGCATCAAGAAGCCCGGCACCAAGACGAGAACCCTCGCCTCCTCCGGCGCATTCAAGACCGACCCGATGCTAAGAAAAGAATTCCTCATGATGCTGAAATGAGGGAAATAAAAAGACGAAGCACTTATAGGCTTCGTCTTTTTGATTTCCCTCATTTGGTATGAAAGGCGATATGCGAGAAAGGTTCAAGGTTCAGGGTTCAAGGTTCAAGGGGAGGTACGCCGCATCAATTCATATAGCGGCGTTAGTTTTGAAATATAGAAAATGTGAATCCACTTTTTAAAACTTGCGGCGCTTTCTAATTTGTGCGCCGCACCAATCCTTGAACCTAAATACTTGAACCCTGAACCTTATTTCAATGGCCCCGGCGCTTCGTATAGCACAATGAGCAGCAGCACGGAAACGAAGATGGCGATGAGGGCCGGCAGGTGGTAGCTGGTGTAGAAGGGATCCTCCTTCTTCTCCACCGGGCGATAGGGCGAAGCGCCCATGCCTTCGTAAAATTCCGCGGGGATGAGGCCCTTATAGAAGCTGGAAAGGTATTGGGCGAAGAGCGCTGTTTCCCTGCTGAAGAAATAGAAAACCGCCGAGTACAGTGGCACATGATTTCGCTTCGCCAGCTCCGAGAGTCCGGCGGTGATGAGCTCCTTCAGCTTGCGATTTTGGTCCAGCGGTTTTTCTTCCAGCTTATTGGCGATGCCATTGAATATTTCATAATAGCTCTCCATTCGCTCGGCGCTGTAAAGCTCTGTGAGGTCGTCCGGGAGAAACGACATGTCGCCCACCGCCCGCCCCGGGTCCGATTCCTCTTGGAAAAATTCCGGGAAGTGAGCCTCCACCTGGTGGATGCCTTTGAAAATATGGAGCAGCGGGCTGTAGTCTTTCGCGTAATCCTTCAGCACATACTTGGCGATATAGAGCCGAAAGACGATGTAGTCCGAAAGGAAGGTGCTCCAATTCTCCTTTTCCGCCTCGAAGAGGGTGATCTTTTTCTTCTTCGTAAACCGGCGGAAAATCACATGGAGCCCGAAGCTCCCTTGTGGCTCGGTGGTGTAAGAAAAAAGAGCCCGCCGGCACAGGGTGATGCCCATACTTTCTAAATACGCTTCTGTATTCATAGCGGCTCCTTTCGATGCTGAAGTAGTCGGTAATCGGTAGTCGGTAGTCGGGCCGCGCTTTCCTGCAGTGAGGAATTTTCCGCGCTTTTCGCCCATTGTCTTTCCGTTATTATAACACTTCAAGAAATAAAAAAAGCACCAAAAAAGGGAGTCCATTTTTGGTGTGATGAATTAGAGCGTAGTCGGCATTAAAGTAGTCGGTAGCTGGTGGTCGGTAGTTGGTTCCCTAGCGAGAGCTGCGTCCCGACTACCGACCACCGACTACTAAGACGATAGCGGAAAAAGGAAAAGCAGTGCAAGCAGGTAAGCGAGCCCTGACTACCGACCACCGACCACCGACTACTCATCAAGCAAACATAAATAGGAACCCGGCAGCCATGGTGGCAGCCACGGTGAAGGTAGGATAGAGGTGCTCATAGGTCTCGCGGTTG
>CAVKMC010000315.1:0-2151 GCA_963657285.1 Agathobacter sp. | reverse complement strand
ACTCCCATAAGGCTAGAGCAACAAATTTGCTGTAACCCTTAGCATAAATTTCTTGAATTAACAGCAGTACCTCCTTCCGTGGGAAGGAGGTACTTGAGAAAATAAAAAAAGCACCCGAGCGGGTGCTTTTTTATTTCCTCTATTAGCTGAAGAGTTCGTCCGTGAGAACCTTGTTCTTGCCTTCTTCGATGGTGAAGACGGAGGCGAGGAGTCTCTTGGAGTATGGATCCTTAGCTTCGCGGAGGTCGTGGATCTTTTCTACGACTTTGCCGTGCTGCATGATGACGATGTTATCGCAGAAGCTGTTTGCCAGAGCCAGGTCGTGGCAGATGAACATGTAAGCTACATGGGTCTCTCTCTGCAGTCTGTCAAGCAGTTCAAGGACGGTTTTCTGTACAGATACGTCGAGGGCAGAGGTAGCTTCGTCGCAGACGATGATCTCCGGTTTCAGGACCAGGGCACGAGCGATAGCGATACGCTGACGCTGGCCACCGGACATGTTATTCGGATATCTGTCGGAGAATTCTTCCGGCAGGTCTACGAGGCGGAGCATTTCTTTGGCTTTGGCATCGACGTCTTTCTTATCGATGAGGCCATAGTTTTCCAGCGGTTCGCAAATGATTTCGCGGACTCTCTGCTTCGGATTGAAAGCGGTGGAGGGGTCCTGGAAGACCATCTGCACAGATTTTCTGTGCTGGCGCAGCTCTTCACCCTTGAGGTCGGTGATGTCTTTGCCGTGGAAAATGATTTTGCCGCTGGTCATCGGATAGAGGCGGGTCAGCATCTTGGCCAAGGTGGATTTACCGGAGCCGGATTCACCTACGATGCCGACGGTTTCGCCTTTGTGTACGGAGACAGTCACGTTATCAGCGGCGGTCAATGTCTTGCCGTCGCCTAAGTCGAAGACCTTGCAGATGTCCTGCATCACGAGGATTTCTTCGCCGTAACCTTTCATTCGTCAGCACCTCCCATTCTCGGAACTGCGGAGAGAAGCATACGGGTGTATTCTTCCTTCGGATGGTAAATGACATCTTCGGCTTTGCCGAATTCCACCATGCGTCCTTTTTTCATAACCATGATGTAGTCTGCCATGAAGCAGGATACGCCCATGTTATGGGTAACGATGATGATGGCGGTATTCATCTTGTCTCTGACATTCATCATTTCTTTGACGATGATAGCCTGGTTCGTCACGTCGAGAGCCGAGGTCGGTTCGTCGGCCAGGAGCAGCTTCGGCTTCATGGCCATAGCCATAGCGATGCCGACACGCTGTCTCATACCGCCGGAGAGCTCGTAGGGATAGCACTTCAGGATGTGTTCCGGGTTTGGCAGACGTACCATTTCGATCATGGAAATCATCAGGTCATGGGCTTCTTTGTCGTCTTTGATGCCGTGGACAGCGAGGAATTCGCGGAATTCGGTGCCGATGGTACGGATAGGATTCATCATGGCGCCGCTGTCCTGGAAAATCATGGAGACGTCAGTGCCGCAGAGAGCTCGATGCATTTCAGGAGTCTGTTTCTGGGTATCTTCGCCTTCAAAAATGACCTGACCTTCCGCTATATGTCCGCCGCCGGGGAGAACGTGCTGGATGGCACGGATGACGGTGGTTTTTCCTGAGCCGGATTCGCCTACGATGGCAAGGATTTCGCCCTGATCCAGGTTGAAAGTGACACCCTGCACGATCGGGGGCTTATCGCCATAGGCAATACCCAGGTCTTTGACTTCTAATAGCATGAAAGTCTCCTTATAAGGTAAATCAAGTGGAAATATCAAAGTAGTAAATAAGGCGGCCCGCCCTAGGGAGCGCCGCCTTATTTGATTACTCTTGTAGTATCAGGCGGTCAAATTATTTTGCCGGGCTGATTTCTTTGGTGATCCAGTAGTAGTCGCACGGTTTGATGTTAGCATTCTGTACGGACTTGTTGGAAATCATATTGGTCTGTGGGTAGCCGAATACGAGGGTAGCAGCGTCATCCTGGATGATCTTTTCCATCTTAATGATGATTTCTCTACGTTTAGCCGGGTCGAATTCGGAAGCCAGCTGATCGGAGAGTGCATCGTATTCCGGGTTGGAGTAGCCGGAGCCGTTCTGCGGGTTAGAGCCGTCTACGTTGGTCTTCCAGTACTGATTGATGAATACTTCCGGAT
>CAVKMC010000314.1:0-2161 GCA_963657285.1 Agathobacter sp. | reverse complement strand
AGCTGCGCTTCCCCTGGATGGTGCGAGCCGCGTATTCCCCATAGGCCTGGGAGGCTCCGGATTTCTGGATCGCCGCCACCATGATGCCCAAAAGCACCAGGAAGACCAGGATGTACACATTGCCGCCCACTTTGTCGGACATGATGGAAAACATGGTATCCACAGCGCCCAAAAGGCTGAAGCCGGAGAACATGAAAGCCCCCATGAAAATACCGATAGCCAGGGACATATATACTTCCTTCGTCGCCAAGGCCAATATAATCGTCACCACCGGCGGCAGCAGTGACCAGATCGTCTCACTCATTATTCATCAACCCTCTCCATTGCAATGCGCCCTCTCAGGAAATCCCATTTCCCCTTTGAAATACGGAAGCTCCTGAAATGCAACGCTTTTTAAACTTGCGTTCATTATACAACATGGCCCGAGGGAATAAATATAGATATTTTTATTTTTTTAAGTAACTCATAGTTTGCAGACTATGTAATGAAACTTTGCGATATAGAAAGCTATGATTTCCTTGCTATCAATTGCACAAAAAAGAAGCTGCGACGCAGGGGCACAGCTTCTTTTCTATTTTTCTATATATTATTTCTTCAAATGGTGGCTGCCACGTTCAGTAATCGGGACGCCGGCTTTGCAGAGCGGGCATTCCTCTGGCTTGTAGGTCGGGACGGTGAGGTGGAGCAGCGGGTGTACCTTTTCTGCCGGTACGCCGAAGTCTGCTTTGCCGCCGCTTCTGTCTACGAAGAGGCCGATGCCTACGATGTCACCCTTGGCTTCATTGACTACGTCCACCACTTCTTTGATGGAGCCGCCAGTGGTGACGATGTCTTCTACGATGAGGACTTTTTCACCGGGAGCCACCTTGAAGCCGCGGCGCAGGGTCATCTTGCCATTTTCTCTTTCCGTGAAAATGGAGCGAACGCCCAGAAGGCGAGCGGTGACCTGGGAGAGGATGATGCCGCCGGTAGCCGGCCCGATGACGGTCTCGATGCCTTTATCCTTGAAATAGTTTGCAAATTCTTCGCAAAGCTTTTCGGTATATTCCGGATGCTGCAGCACATTGAATTTTTCTACATACAGACCGCTATGGAGTCCGCTGGTGAGAAGGAAATGACCTTCCAGGATGGCTTTGGTTTCTCTCAGTAAAGCTTCTACTTCTTTTTCGTTCATTATGCATTCTCCTTTATTTCTTTCAAAATCAAACGAGCAGCCTCACAGGGATCCTCCGCCTGTGTGATGGGGCGCCCGATAACGAGCATGGAAGAGCCTTCCTTGAAAGCCTTAGACGGGGTCGCGATGCGCTTCTGGTCATTGGCCTGCGCAAAGGCCGGACGGATGCCGGGGGTCACGATGAGGAAAGGATCCTCTCCAGCCATGGCGCGAATGGACGCCGCTTCCTTCGGCGAAGCCACCACGCCATCGACGCCGGAGGATTTCGCCAGTTTCGCCAGATCCAGTACATGCTCCCGGATCGGCAGATGACCGCCGATTTCCTGCCAGCCCTGATCATCAAAGCTGGTGAGTACCGTCACGGCCAGGATCTTCGGCGCCTCGATGCCAAGAGCCTGGGCGGCTGCCTTCGACTGCTCGCTGGCAGCCGCAAGCATCGCCCGTCCGCCGCCGGCATGGACGGTCAGAAGATTCACACCCAGCTTGGTCAGCGCTGCTGCGCTGTGGCCTACGGTATTTGGAATATCATGAAGCTTCAGATCCAGGAATACCTTCTTGCCCTGGTCCTTCAGATAGCGGATGGTCTCCGGGCCGGCGCTGTAGAAAAGCTCCATGCCTACCTTGTAGAAGGAAACCAGATCCCCCAGCTCATCCACCAGGGCTTTCATCTTCTCAAAGCTGTCTACATCCAGCGCCACGATCAAGCGGTCGTCGGCGGTATAGATTTCTTTTTCTTTCATTTTCATTCTCCCTCGAGAAAAATTATAGCTACATCCAAGCTATTATACCATTTAAGGAGAGGAAATACACGGTCTTTTTAGTGGTCGGTGGTCGGTGATCAGTAGTCAGTACGTGCTTAACTCTGGAGGAAAAGTTTTCCATTTCCCGCTTTTGCTGAATATTTCCTTCAGCTATAGCGGAAAATAGAATTCATTTCGCTGCAGCTAAGCACGTACTGACCACTGACCACCGACTACCGACCACTAA
>CAVKMC010000313.1:0-2212 GCA_963657285.1 Agathobacter sp. | reverse complement strand
ATCCAGATACGGGATGACCCCCAGCACCGGCACGCCGGTCTTTTCCTTCAGGAAATCCAGCGCCGGGTAGAGCAGCGTGATGTCCCCTCTGAATTTATTGATGATGAGCCCCTTCACCAGTGCTCTTTCGTCATCATCCAAGAGCATCAAAGTGCCCACGATGGACGCCAAAGCGCCGCCGCGGTCGATATCGGCGATGAGGAAAACCGGCGAATGGAATTCCTTGGCGATACGCATATTTACGATATCATTCTTCTTCAGATTTACTTCCGCCGGACTCCCTGCCCCTTCGATCACAAGCACATCGAAATGGCTCTGCATATAGTCCATGGCCTTCTGCACACTAGCCCAAGCCTTCTGGCTGTAGCGATTCTGGTACTCCGAAGCGCTGTAATTTCCTACAGACTCCCCGAGAAGCACCACCTGAGAACAAGAATTTCCTGTGGGCTTCAGAAGCACCGGATTCATTTCTACGATAGGATCCACACCCGCAGCCTCTGCCTGCGCCACCGTGGAGCGGCCCATCTCCCCGCCGGAGCGAGTTACATAGGAATTCAGCGCCATATTCTGCGCCTTGAAAGGAGCCGTCAGATACCCATCCTGCGCCAAAATGCGGCAAAAAGCCGTACACAGGATACTCTTACCTACATGAGAACTGGTCCCCTGAAACATGACCTTCTTCGTTGTCTTTGCCATTATAACTCCACTCCTCTTTCTTTCAGCTCAATGGTAATCCCTGCCACCGAAAGGTATACCTTGTCGGCACGCTTGGCTATATACTGATTCGCAAGCCCCACAAGATCCCTGTATACCCGGCTCATGGCATTCGCCGGCACGATACCCATGCCCAGCTCATCAGAAACGAATATGATTTCCTTACCTTCTACCTTGGAAATCTCTTCAAACATCGCCGAGAGATCCTTCTCCAAAGTCCCCTGCAGCTTCGTCAGATCATCCACGCCCAAAGTCTCCACCGAGACCTCCTTCATGTGATCCATCAAGAGATTATTCACATACATAGTGATACAGTCAAAAAGGATAGCGTCCGCCCCGGAGAGGACCTTCCCTATCTCGCTCGCCGCCTCATGCATCACCTCGAAAGTCTCCCACTCCTTTGGGCGCCTCTCCTGATGCAGCATCACGCGGTACTTCATCTCGTCATCAAAAATCTGGCTAGTGGCGATATATCCCTTCCTTTTCCCTGTGGAATGATACATCAGCTTCTCCGCGAACTCGCTCTTCCCGCTCCGCGCACCGCCAAGAACCAACCGGATCGTATTTCCCATACGCTTTCATCACCTCAGATTCTTTATACCGATTTTATGACATTCACTGCTATATGATACCATAAATGGCCACATATATCCACGCATAATGAAGGCATGCGAAAAGACGGACGAGAAACGGAAATGCTTCTCGCCCGCCTTTTTCATTTTGTCTTGGAAATCTGAATCAAAGCGTCCGCGATTTTCATCGCTTCTTCTTCTGTATTGTACCTTCCCAAGGAAATACGGATCGTCCCCAGTGCATACGTCTCTTCTAATCCGATCGATTGCAGCACGTAGGAAATCTCCGTCTTCTCACTGTTGCAAGCAGATCCGGTAGATACCTCGATGCCCTTCAGATCCAGCCTGTGCAGAAGCATCTCCCCTTCCAGGCCCGGGAAAGAAAGGCTCATATTGCCGGGCACCTGCGGCGCTGTACCATTTCTTTGGAAATGCACACCGGCCTCCCGCAGCTTGGTGAGAAGAATATCTTCCAAGCCCAGCAAATGCTTCTGATGACTTTCCAATTCATCCACATTATTCTTCAAAGCGCAAGCCATGCCTACGATAGACGCCACATTTTCTGTGCCCGCCCGAAGCCCCTGCTCTTGGGCGCCGCCATCCATATAAGGATGGATAGGCGTTCCCTTTTTGATATACAGAAAACCAATCCCCTTTGGCCCATTGAACTTATGAGACGAAGCAGACAGCATATCCACATCCAGATCTTTCACATCGATAGGAATATGTCCCATAGACTGCACCGCATCGGTGTGAAAAAGCGCGCCATGAGCGTGAGCGGCGCGGCACAATTCTTTGATGGGCTGGATGGTGCCTAGCTCATTATTGGACATCATGATAGAAACCAATTTCACAGGAAGCGCCGAGAGCTTTTCTTCCAGCGCCTCTACGGTCACATGGCCCTCACGATTCGGAGCCACATAGGC
>CAVKMC010000312.1:0-2241 GCA_963657285.1 Agathobacter sp. | reverse complement strand
CTAGGGAAACGCTGATTAAATCGTTTTCAAAAATCATTCTTGAATTTTTATTCAGAGCGAGGAAAGGAAATCCGCGAATAGCGAGCTATTTAAGGATTTTCTTGACGAAGCTATGAATAAAAATTCTTATGATTTTTGAATCTTCGATTTAATCAGTGTTTCCCTAGATTCATTCTATAGGGGAGGAATGTACAATGGAAATGACCGTAGAAAACGTAAATGTAGCAGAAGTGATGGCCGACGAGAGGGCTAGAGATGCTGCAGAAAAGCTGGAAGCAGCTCTGGAAGCAAATCCCGAGGACAATGCGCTCATGGAAGCGGCCGAGTCAGCGGAGGATATGTACCAGGTGGCGAAGAAATATATCACCATAAAGCTGGAAGAATTCAAGGTGCTCTTCCAGAAAGCCGTGGATTATTTCAAGAGCGACAAGGTAGCCCTGCAGGATGAAGTGCTCGACTCCGTAGCCGGCGGCTGGAGCCTCTCGAATTTCTGGAATACCTATAAAAAGAAAATCATCGCTGTTGCCATTGTGGTCGGCACTACCGCAGCCGGTGTGGCCATCGGTGCAGCCGTAGGGGGCCTGGGCGGTGCGCTTATGGGTGGTGCCATCGGTTTCGCTGCCGGCGGTCTCGTAGTCGCTGCGATGCAGGAAGCGGATAAGTGAGAGTGGGAGATGCCAAGTGGTAGAGGTTTAGTAATTAGTGATCACTGATCACTACACTTTCCTCTTCGTCTCAAATAGCAGCTCGATGACGCGACTTGGGCGGCCGGTCTTGCCGGTGAATTGGCGGCTCACGTCTTGCGCCAGGTGGTGGTCGATGAGCTTGGAGAGGAGGCGGTTCATGGTACGGGGGGTGACGCCGATGAAGTCGGCCAGCTCGGAGGCGGTGAAGCGGCATTTTTCTTTTTCCTGGCAGGCGCTGTACATTTTCGCGATCATTCGGAGGCTGACGCCGGATTTCCGAGAGAGGTAGAGGAATTGCTCATCGATGGGCCGTTCCTCTTTGATTTTTTGGTCGGTTCTGGCCATGGGGACCCGGGAGGAAAGGTTATTTCCGATGAGGAAGGCTTGGTTTCCTCCTTGCTCGATGGCGCGAGAGAGGGCGCGGTGGGCGCGGTAGAGGGCTTCGTCGGCGGCGCTGCTGTAGCCGATACCCACGGAGAGGGTGAAGGCAGTGCGGCTGGAGATGGCTTCGAGGAGGGGAAATCGGTGATAGGAGGCGGTGAGATTTTCTAAAAGGCTAGGGGTGGCAAAGAGGAGGTAGTCCCAGGGCGGCTGATCGACGAGGGCGGCCCGTAGGGTGTGGGCGAAGCGTCCGATTTCCTTTGTCACCTGGAGGCGCTCGAAGCCCAGGCGGTATTCGTTATTTCCCGGGATGCTTTCCTTGGGCATGTCGATGTGGATGGAAATGGCGGCGAGTTGTCCGTCGTGCCTGACGTGGAGCTCGTGGGAGAGGGCGAGGCGCTGCAGGCCATTTCGGATGTCGTCGTAGGAGGGCTGCAGGATGTAGACGGGGATGCCTTTGGCTTCGAGGATGTCTCTTACTTTGTAGAAGATGGTGATGCAGAAGTCCACCTTTCCCTGGCGGTAGAGCTTTTCCATTTTGCCGGCGTCCTTGACGAGGAGGCCTTCGTTGTAAGGAAAGAAGGGGAGGAGCTCTACGTGGGTTTCTTCCTTGGCGTAGCCGATTTCGCGGAAGGCCAGGGTGAAGAAGTCTTTATTATCCAGGTCCGAGGCGATGCGCATGCGGTAGCCGGCGACGCGGGCGCGGAAGAGGAGGCGCAGGAGCGCGGAGGTGGAGCGGGGGATGGTGAGCCATTCGCTGCTGTGGGAAATGGTTTTCTCCGCATAGCGGCGGGCCGTATTTCCTAGAAATAGGAAGGAGTCCACGGCGCTTTGGTGGCCCGCAAGGATGTCGGGGATGTCCATAATGGCTTCATAGGGGAAGGGGACTGGGGTGATATTGATGAATTCTTTTTCGATGAATTGCATGATATCCGGTAGGATTTCTGCGGGGACGACGACGCCGATACGAAGCATGGGAGGCCTCCTTTTCTGGGGAATGTAAGGTTCAAGGTTCAGGGTTCGAGGTTCGAGTGGTGGTGCGCCGCATCAAATTATATAGCGGCGCAAGTTTGAAAATAGAGAGGCCGGGGCTTACTTTTTCAAAATTTGCGGCGCTTTCTGATTTGTGCGCCGCACCTCCCCTTGAACCTAAATACTTGAACCTTGAACCTTT
>CAVKMC010000311.1:0-2247 GCA_963657285.1 Agathobacter sp. | reverse complement strand
ATCTGGATCTTCTGGTAAGGGCTCGTTTCTTCGTGGAGCATGTCGGTGATGGTGAGGGAGAGACCTACGCGGTCATTGCCCCACTCGGTAATATATTTCTTTTCCACGGCTTATACCTTCGGCTCTTCCTTCGGCGCTACCACAGCAGCCGCTTCGTCGAAGAGGTTGCCTGCCGGTTTCTCAGAAATAGCTTCCTCTTCCGTCTCTTCCCCCGGAGCTGCTCCGGCTTCCTCTACCGGAGCTTCGGTCACTTCCTCTGCCGGTGCTTCTACTGGCGCTTCGGTCACTTCGACCGCTTCTTCAGCAGCGGCTGGTACTTCCTCTGCCTTTTCTTCAGCCGGTGCTTCCACTGGTGTTTCCGGAGCAACTACTTCTTCAGCAGGCGCTTCTTCGACAATTTCCACCGGCGCTTCTTCAGCAGCCGGTGCTTCTGCGATTTCTTCCACAGGAGCCCCTTCTTCCATGACTTCAGGAGCCGCCGGAGCTTCTACCACCTCTGCTGCGGGTGCCAGTGCTTCTTCTGCCGGCGCCGGTGCCACATTCTGGATCGCCTGAGGCGCGCGGACGGATTTCGCAGACTCGATCAAAGCCAGAGCGGATTTGAAATTGGAGAGAAGCTTTTCGATATAGAGATTCATATCGCCTTCTGCTTTCAAAAGGTCCGCATTCATCTGGCGGCGAGCCACTTCCGCATCAGCGACGATTTTCTGCGCTTCGCTCTGGGCTTCGCAAAGGGACAGCTCTGCCTCTTTGGTGGCATTCTTCTTCACATTGTCCGCCGTTTCTTGGGCCATGATCAAGGTATGAGACATGGTGGACTCCATCTTCTCATAGTTGCGGAGCTTCGTGCGGATGGTGTCCATCTCGTCTTCCATCACGCGATGCTCTCTGTAAATCTTCTCGTAGTCGCTGGCCAGCTCTTCCAGGAAACCATTCACTTCATCCTGGGAATAGCCACGAAACTGCTTGGAAAATGTTTTATTATGAATATCCATCGGTGTAATCATAGGGTACACTCCTTTGAATGTTATTTGAAATTTCGCTATTGCTTTAGTAATTAGTAATTAGCGGTCAGTAATCAGGACGTGTTTACCGACTTTCTCACAAATCAGCATCATCCGGCCTACGCCCCTACAGGAAAAAGCTTACATTCGAAGCAACCAAGTATGCTCCTAATCACTAATTACTAATTACTTATATCTCTCGATCAAAAGTCCCGTCCTGCCCTTACGGCTGGTGCCGGTTTCTTCCTTGATTTCGATGCGGCCGCGGCCGCGGATGCTGATGACATCGCCTACCTTGACGGCCTGAGAGGCGCTCTTGGCGGGCTGCCAATTCACTTCGGTCCTGGCATCCTCGACGGCCTGGGCCATTTTGGAGCGGGAAATACCAAATCCCGCAGCGCCTACCGCATCCAAGCGAAGGGACGCCACAGTGGCGCGCACTTCCTTCGCCGTCTTCTTCGGCGGCTCAATGTCCTCCAAGGGGATTTCTTCCACTTGCACAGGCACCATAGCCACCTTATGGAAATTATCCTTCAGCCACTGTGCCATGGTGCGGTCAGCTACAATCTGGCAACCGGCGCCCTGCATGAGGATGTCCCCCAAAATGGCGCGGTCAATGCCAAGCCCCATGAGAGAGCCTAAGACATCCCGATGCCCGATGAGGCGATAGCGATCGTCCCAGGTGACAGACAGCAAGGTCATGCCGAAATCGATGGGGCCATCGTAGTCATCCCGAGCAAAGGCGATACGCACCCGCTCCGCCTCATGATAGCCCCCTTCGGCTTTGGCGGTGACCGTCTTCATATGGGCCGCGATGGTCTGCCCGATCTGCGCCGCAAAGGGCGACATGAAGGGCCCCACCGCGAAAGGACGGCCCCGATCCACCGAGTCCGCCAGGTCCAGAAGGCGCATGGCCATCTCCTTGGCCTCCTCACTAGTGGCCGCAAAATAACGGAGAATCTTTTCTCTATCTTTCATACATTCCTCAGTAAAAATAACTAGGTTCAGGGGTTCAGGGTTCGAGGTTCGAGGTTCAAGGGAAGGCACGCCGCATCCAATGAAAAAGCGGCGCGAGTCTGAAGCTATTATGTTGCTCTAGCCTTACGGGAGTAGACCCTTGGAGAAGGGTCGCCCGATAGGGCCGGATAGAAATGCGCCGTAGGCGCATAATCAGCACCAGCCATAAGCATGCTACCATTTGCATAAAGTTTTGCAGCTTACCCTCTCGCTGGTTGTGCCTCTT
>CAVKMC010000310.1:0-2297 GCA_963657285.1 Agathobacter sp. | reverse complement strand
AGCACAACCTTGCCAAGGTTGGGGTCGCGGGTTCGAGTCCCGTTTTCCGCTCCATATGGCGGCATAGCCAAGCGGTAAGGCAGAGGTCTGCAAAACCTTTATCCCCAGTTCGATTCTGGGTGCCGCCTCCATATGCAAATCAATTTGACATTTATATATACCTGCCGGGGTGGCGGAACTGGCAGACGCAAGGGACTTAAAATCCCTCGGATCGTGAGATTCGTACCGGTTCGATTCCGGTCCTCGGCACCATATGAAATGTTGGCCGGAGCGTGATGCTCCGGCTTTTTTGTTTTAGGGAAATACTGATTCAATCAGTGAATTCCCGGGAAAGAAGCGATTTCTATGGCAAAGAAAGAAAAGAAAACCAATGTGATGCGTATCCTGGATAAAAATAAAATTTCCTACGATACGAAAACCTATGACTATGACGAGTCCGACCTCTCCGGCGTCCATGCCGCCGCGGCATTAGGCTACGACCCGGCCATGGTATTCAAGACCATCGTCACCAAAGGCGACAAGACAGGCCCCGTGGTCTTCTGTCTCCCGGTGGCTGAGGAAATCGACCTCAAAGCCGCCGCGCGGGCCAGCGGAAATAAAAGTGTCGAGATGATCCACGTGAAGGACCTCCTGGGTCTCACCGGTTACATCCGCGGCGGCTGCTCGCCCATCGGCATGAAGAAAGTCTTCCCCACCTATCTCGATGAGAGCTGCCTCACCCAAGAAAAGATCAGCGTCAGTGCCGGCCAAAGAGGCCAGCAGGTCGTCCTGGCGCCCGGCGACCTCCTCACTCTCCTTCGCGCGAAGACCGCGGATTTGGTAGCGAAATAAAAATAAAAAAGAGTCACGAGCATTTGCTTGTGGCTCTTTTAGATGGAAGGGATAGACGCCCTTGGAAAAACACGGACTTATACGGCAAGCTGGTGTTCCCTGGCAATTTTCTCTACCTCTTCTACGGAGAGATGAGTAACATCCGTAATGAAGTCCATGGAAGCTTTGTGCTGAAGCAGAGAAAGGACAAATTGGCTGGTTACACGTTTCGTTGTTTCCTCCCGTTCCTCCTCGCAGGCCACTTCCTTTGCGCGAATTGGATCCCATTCAAAGTTAACCATATCAAACACCTCACTTTCATGTTTTTGGAAATAATCAGCCATGAGCTCATGGCTTTCACAGTAGCGAATGGATTTCTTCACGGCGTCGAATAAAGAAAATCCATCTTTCACATACTTTCTCACCTTAGCGATGAAGACGCTATACGCCATCAGATCATGGCAGCGCTCCAGCACCTCTTTGCTTTCAGCATAATTGATATTGTAGCAGTCTGCTACGAGCTCGAGCGATGGAGAAGGCGAAGGCACTTCGAAGGCAGCAGAAAGCTTAAGCTTTTGGAAATAAGGAATATCCTGCGTGCCGTTATAGAGTACATAAAACTCCGGCGCCGGTATCTTGAGGAGAGTTCCTTTATAAATGACATCCTTATCCACCAAGTCTCTGTACAGATTTCCAAGGTACCAAAGAAAACGCAGCGGCATGTTTGGATTCCACGTGGACTGGTGCTCGAGCAAAATGATGAGCCGATTTCCTACGCAAAAGCTGATATCATTTTTGATGTCGTTCATGAAAACGCCGGACAAGGTATTGATGTTTATTTCCTCCGGTGACACTTCATTTCCGGATAAAGCTTTGTAGAGCCTCGCCAATCGTTCTTGATCATTGAAGATGGCACGGAAAAGAGAATCTTTATAGGTGGGCTTGGTTTCCATGGTAGCACCTCTTTTCTATCCATATTATACCATAGGAAAGCAAAATAAATTTTTGCTGCACTTTTAGAAAAAATATTTTCCAAGACTTCTCTTGTCCGAGGTTATGAATATACTAAAGAAAAGCGGATTGTTTGGCAGAGGGAAATATATTTTCTAAGGAGGAGCTATCATGAGCGAAAAGGTAAGCCGTGTGACGACAGCTTTGCAGGAAAAATTGGAGAGAGCGGTCGGCCTCTTTGTGCAGGACCATGTCACGGAGGCCTATCCACTGTTTGAGGAATTGGCCAAGGAAGGAAATCCCCGGGCCTTATATTTCCTGGGCGAATACCATCGCTTTGGATGGGCGGGGTTACCAAAGAATAGTAAATTGGGATTTCAATATCACCACCAGGGGGCCGAAAAGGGAGAGGTTCTTTGTCAGCTGAATTTGGCTTATGAGGAAAAACCAGTTGAGAGAGATAAAGTGAAGGCCGTTATCCCGAAGCTGATTTCCTTGGCGCAGGCGGGCGATGTGGTGGCACAGGATGAATTGGG
>CAVKMC010000309.1:0-2305 GCA_963657285.1 Agathobacter sp. | reverse complement strand
TATATTTTACCAAAGAACAGGTGCCTTTTGCTTGCAAAAATCAGATTTTATCGAGTTTTTTCAAACATTTTTTAGTGGAAAGGTTAAGTTATTAAAACGATGGCGCAATCTTCCGATTTCTTGTACAATAAAGGCACACTAGGAAAGTAGTCATTTTGTGAATGGCATAGATTTCGAAAGGAGCATACAAATGAAACTTTGGATGAAAAGAGCTTTGGTATCTTTGGGCCTGGCGGGGGCGCTGGCCTTCCCCGCAGCTGCTAACGATTATGAGCACGAGGGGGAGATTGCCGATCAGGTGCATGTGATCATGGAGAACCGGTCCCTTTGGGATAAGACGGAAATGGATATGGACACCATCGGCTACCTGGTGACGGACCTGGATCACAATGGGCGGCTGGAAATCCTGGTTTCCCGTTTCGGTGGCACCGGGCTTTTCACCTACACCGACGGCTACGAGCTGAATGAAGCGAAGGATGGACTCTATCCCATCACGAAGACCTGGATCGAAGGGCAGTCGGAGATGGATCTGATGATGAAGGATACTGTTTCCGTGTACACCAAAGGCGGAGATACGCCGTATTGGTATGTATTTGAAGATGTCACCAGAGACCAGGCTTGGAATTTCTGCAGCAACGAAGCCCTCTCCCTGCAGCATGGCATGTGGGTGGTGGAGCTGATTTCCATGGAAGGCGTGGAGCACAAGGAAGACGGCACCACCCGCGCCATCTACAATGATACCAATGGGAAACAGGTTTCCAAGAAGGTCTACGATAAGCAGGAAGAAAAAGTCTTCAAGAAGTTCGGGAAGCAAGAGGTGCGCATGCCCTGGCTCATCTACCATCGCGATAATTGGGAAAATGACTGGGTAGCTAAGAGCGACCAGGATAAGGAAGATATGCTGAGGAAAGCATATTTCGAATTTGTCGGCGAATAAAGGCAATCAAAAAACGGTGAGCCCGTGAAAGGGTTCACCGTTTTTTGATTGCCAATGTTTATCGTTATTGGATATTGATGCTGTAAGGATGAGCGATGGTGGTACCGCCGCCGTAGAAGATCAGCGTCAAGTCGCCGTTATCTACGTAATAGGGGATATCGAAGGCTAAGACCACATCTTCTACAGCCGTCGCCGGAGCCATGCGGTCGGTCATCCAGCGGGCACTGCCATAGTCATTGTAGTAGCTCCGCATGGCATCGGCGGCTATGCGGTAAACCGTGCCGCTTCGCCGATCCAAAAGGCGCACCAGACCCGGAGCGGCGATCGATTTAGCGTACTGATTGGTAATATTTCTAGCGCTGGTTTTGAAAATGATAAACTTGCCATTGGCCCGCACATTTCCCAGATAGCCATCTTCGTAAATGTCGCTGATGTAGAAATCCCAATCGTAATATCTCGCCGGATAGGGGAGGGACCGTTCGGTATCCATCGGCATGTCTCGATGGAAATAGCCTTCCCAAATGACGACTCCCTTTTGCCCTAGCTTGCCATATCCGGTGAGCTCGTCATTGGTGAAGATGCCCTCGTGCCACGCCTGGCTCTGATCCAAGTCAGAGAATCGACCCTGGCCTTCGAAATGACCGTCTCGGAATTGTCCCTCGTATTGCCAGCGATGGACCGTATCATCGGGGTAGTAGGTGGTGAAGCGCCCCCGCCCATCCGGCAGGCCGCTGGAATTGACCTCGCCCTCATAGTAACCGTCAGCATCATGGTAGGACAGATGCAAGGTCATGCGGCGGGAAACATAATTGCTGCGGCTATTTCCATAATAGCCGGATGGCGGCGCGCTGCGATAGCCGGTGTCGTTATAGACCTTATGGGGGAAAGGCGTCGGTGATGTATACGCGTCCGCCGGATTTCCGGCGCCAAGAGATACGGCCATGAGCGCCAGGCCCAAGAGAAATTTTTTCATTGCGAGCTCCTTAATGGAAAATTTATCTGATATCGATGCTGTAGGCGTCGCCCGGAATATCCCCCGATGCATAGAATGCAAGTGTCAAATCATCGTTGTCCACGTAGTCGGGGATGTCAAAGGCCAAGAGCACCGTATCCGTATCGCCCGGAGCCATACGCTCGCTCATCCAGCGAGAATTGCCATAGTCATTGTAGTAGCGTTTCATGGCATCGGTGGCCACATTGTAGAGCTCGTTGTTTCTCCGATCCCACAGGCGCACGAGGCCCGGGGTTGCGGCAGAATAGACATAGAGATTGGTCAGATTCTTGGCCTGTGTTTTCAGGATGATAAATCGGCCATTGGCCCGTACATTTCCCAGATAGCTATACTCGTAAATGTCGCTAATGTAAAAT
>CAVKMC010000308.1:0-2317 GCA_963657285.1 Agathobacter sp. | reverse complement strand
CCGATTGAATCAGTGGCTCCCGCTAACTCTGCTTCCCCTCTGAAATTTTCCGCCGGGAAATTTCATTTCCTTGGCTTGCCCTTATAGTAGCACAAAGGGGAAGGATTAACAAGGGATAAATTTCGGATTAGGAATAAGGACGCGTCTGCCTGCTTCGTCATAGCCAGGAGCTTGGAGCCTTGAGCTTGGAGCTCTGAGGGTGTCACTTAGCATGTAACTACGCTACAGAAAAGGAGGGGAATCGTCTCGTGCCTCTACCGTGTGGCATGCCTACTGCCTCCAGTCGAGCTCCAAGCTCCCAGCTCCAAGCTCCTGGCTATGACGAAGCAGGCATCACCCGCCCTTCGGGCACCCTCTTCAGAGAAGAGGGCTTGCGGCCTTGTCCCTTATCTCATATCCCTTTTTCATAACATTAGAATTTCAATTTCTTGATTTAAGTCAAGGAAATTTTACATAGACTTTACATAGATGATATACCATAGGGATATACGTACAGTGTTTGTAAAAACGGAGGACGCCATGTTCAGTCTGGTTAATAAGCATGAAGAGTTTTTTGATTTCCTGGTGACGAACGCCGAGTTTTTCCGCAAGGGCACTTTGATGGCCAAGGAAGTACTGCAGGATCCTTCCAAGCTGGAAAAATACACCAAGGAAGCCCGGGAATTGGAGCATCAGGCAGATCGAGTGACTCATGACATCGCTGCCAAGATGCGCCATGTCTTCATCACACCTATCGACAGAGAAGATTTTTTCATGCTCACCAGCACATTGGACGACTGCGTAGACGATGTGAAGGACGTGGTACTGAGCCTGAAGCTCTACCATGCCGGCACCGGCTCGGAGCTGCCGCTTCGCATGGCGGATATTTTGATCGAAATGTCGGAGGAGCTCATTACGCTCTTCCGTCTCCTGAAGGATATTGATAAGAATGAAATCGAGATCGGACAGCGGGCGAGAAAGCTGAATTCCCTGGAAAGCGAAGGGGATGCGGTGTATCGCCAGTCTATTTCCGAGCTCTTTGACGGCACCCACGATGTGATGGAAATCATTCGTTGGAAGGAAATCATGGAAGCCATGGAGGACACCTGCGATCGGGTCGAAAAAGTAGCGAACCTGATCAAAGAGGTGGTCATGAAGTATGCCTGATATCTACCTGGTGGGGCTGGTAATCGTCCTGGCTTTGGCCTTTGACTTTATTAACGGCTTTCACGATACGGCCAATGCTATCGCGACCTGCGTGGCTACCCGCGCGCTGAGTCCAAAGATAGCCATCATGATGTCTGCTCTTTTGAACTTTGTAGGCGCTATGATTTCTACCGGCGTGGCAAAGACCATCGGCGGGGAAATCGTCACATCTCCTCACATGGTGGACTCGGTGGTGCTCATCGCCGCTCTCGCGTCCGCTATTATTTGGAATTTATTCACCTGGCGCATCGGTATGCCATCGAGCTCGTCTCATGCCCTTATCGGCGGCGTCATCGGCGCTGTGGTGATTTCTTACGGCACCGGCGCCATCCATCTGGCCGGCGTGCTCACCATCGTCATCGGCCTGGTGGCTTCCCCGGTGGTGGCCTTGGGCATGGGTTATGTGATCATGACTCTCCTCTATGTGCTTTTCAGAAACGTAGGGAAATCGAGAGTGAATTATATTTCCCGTCATATCCAGATGGCATCGGCGGCGCTCATGGCTTTCTCCCATGGGTCCAACGACGCCCAGAAATCCATGGGCATCATCACCCTGGCGCTCCTCTCCGGCGGCTACATCGGAGCCCTCGAGGTGCCCTGGGAAGTGAAGGTGGCCTGCGCTCTCGCGATGTGCCTTGGCACTAGCGTAGGCGGCTGGCGTATCATCCGTACCGTAGGAAATAAAATTTTCCGCATGCAGCCGGTCAATGGCCTCGCAGCGGATCTGAACTCTTCTATGATCATCTTCGGCGCTACCATGCTGCACCTTCCGGTATCCACCACCCACGTGGTGACCGGCTCTATCATGGGCGTAGGCTGGGCGAAACGCTTCCGCGCTGTCCACTGGAGCGTGGCGTACCAGATGGTCTCCGCCTGGGTCATGACCATCCCCTGCACCGCCGCCGTAGGCGCCTTGGTGTATCTGATTTTGAGACATGCATTTTAAGCTATATAGAAAGGCCGCGTATGCGGCCTTTTTTAGTGGGGGAAGGGATAAGGCGCTTTTACCTGCATCGTCATAGCTAGGAGCTATGAGCTTGGAGCTCTGATGGCGTCACTTGGCATTTAATAACGCTACGGGGAAGGAGGCAAAGTTCCTCGCGCCTCTGCCGTGTAGCATGTCTACTGCCAC
>CAVKMC010000307.1:0-2352 GCA_963657285.1 Agathobacter sp. | reverse complement strand
CCCTTGAACCTTGAACCCTGAACCTTGAACCTTTATAATCACTCTAACAGAAGGAGGCAGGCTCATGAAATTGGAGTTCGTAGTTCCCCGTGAGTGGTCGGGGCTGATGGTGAAGGAGGCGGCGCGGCGGATGAAATTGTCCGGCGGGCTTTGGAAGCGGATCAAGTGGCAGGGCCGGGTGTCGGTGAATGGCGTGGACATTCACAATGCCCGGGCGCCGCTTGCGGAGGGCGATTTCGTTTCCCTGGAGTGGAGCGAGGAGAATGAGATCGTCCCCGCGGACATTCCCCTCTCTATCATTTATGAGGACGAGTCGCTCCTGGTCATCGACAAGGGCCCGGGGATGATCATCCATCCCACCGCCCATGGCGCCTTTGACACGCTGGTGAATGCGGTGGCGGGATATTATAGAAGAAATCAAATCGATGCAGGCATCCATCCCATTTACCGGCTTGATAGAAATACCACGGGCCTTGTAGTAGTGGCGAAGTCCGCCAAGGGACAGTACGACCTTTCTCATAGTCACGACCAGATTTATAGAGAGTACCTGGCGCTGATTTCCGGGCACTTAGAAGAGAAGCAGGGCCGCATCGATCGCCCCATCGGCCGCAAGGATGGGTCGATCGTCGAGTGGACCGTGCGGGCGGATGGCAAGCGGGCGGTGACGGACTACGAAGTGCTACAGGAATTTTCCGATTACAGCCTTCTCAAGATCCATCTCCTCACCGGCCGCACCCACCAGATCCGTGTCCACTTCCAAAGCCTCGGCCACCCGCTCCTAGGCGACGACCTCTACGGCGGCCCCACAGACAGGATGACCCGCCAAGCCCTCCACGCCTACACGCTCCGCTTCCGGCATCCGGCGACGGGGGAGGAAATGAAATTTGTGGCGCCATTGCCGCTTGACTTCAGAAGGTGGAGCGGCGATTTTGGCGAAAGTGAGGAGTGGGGAGTGAGGAGTGAGGAGTGAGGAGTGAAGGTGCGCCGCGCAATTCATAAAGCGGCGCGAGTTTTGAAATATGGCCCGCGTACCTGCTTCGTCACAGCTAGGAGCTAGGAGCTTGGAGCTTGGAGCTCTATTCGAGTCAGTAGGCATGCTCGGCGGTAGACTCATGAAGCGAGGCGCGTTTGGCAGTGGAGACCTTGCGTCTCTGCTAAGTATGCCTACTGACTCTAGCCGGGCTCCAAGCTCCCAGCTAAAAGCTCCTAGCTATGGCGATGCAGGAAAATGCGCCCTATCCCTTATCCCATATCCCTTATCCCTAGTCACACCCCGCCCTTTCGCGTATAATAGAAGAACAAAACAAGGGGCTTCCCCCGGAAAGGCGGCTATGATGAAATTTATTTCCTCCTCGGGAATTACGTATATGACTTTTGATCTGTTCCAGGATCTTCCCATCACGGCGGCGGTGTCTTGCCGCATGGGCGGGGTGAGCGGGCTGCCTTTGGGGCCTTTGAATATGGGTCTCCATGTGGGCGATGATCCGGCGGCGGTTTTGGAAAATCGGCGGCGCTACTTCGAGGCGTTGGCTTTAGACCCGGCGTCCTTGGTGTGCTGCCAGCAGGTGCATGGGACTTATATTTCCAAGGTCACGGCAAAGGACAAGGGCCGCGGGGCGCTTTCGGGAAATACGGCGATCCCTGCCTGCGATGGCCTCATGACCGATGAAAAGGATCTCCCTATCACCATGAACTACGCGGACTGCACGCCGCTCTTTTTCTACGACCCGAAGAAAAAGGTGATCGCCCTCTCTCACGGCGGCTGGCGGGGGACGGCGGGAAATATTGCCGGCCTCACCATCGCGAAGATGGAGAAAAATTACGGCTGCGACCGGGACAATATCCTCTGCGCCATCGGCCCGGCCATCGGCCTCGAGTGCTTCGAGGTAGGCGAGGAGGTGGTGGAGGAATTTTACCGCCTCTTCACGGAAAAGGAAATGGAGAAGCTCTCTATTTCCAAAGGCGAAGGGAAATATCTCTTCGACCTCCACGGCGCAAATCGGAGACTTTTGGAAAAGGCCGGCATCCCTCATACCCACATCGAAGACTGCGGCCTCTGCACCTACTGCCACGACGACCTCTTCTTCTCCTATAGAAAGGCGAAGGGAAAGACGGGAAGGCATATGGCGGTGATGGCGCTGAAATAAAGGTGGTGCGTTTCCCTGCATCGTCATAGCTAGGAGCTATGAGCTATGAGCTTGGAGCTTTATTGGCGTCAGTAAGTATGCAATGCAGTAGAGACATTTCCCCTCCGTTAAGCATGCATACTGGACTCCAAAGAAGCTCCAAGCTCCTAGCTCCAGGCTCCTAGCTATGAGGGGGCAGGTATGCGCGCTGACCTTGAACCCTGAA
>CAVKMC010000306.1:0-2367 GCA_963657285.1 Agathobacter sp. | reverse complement strand
CCAAAGGAAAAGACAGTGATCTGCATTTCCTTATTTTCCTCGCTGCCACTGAAGCGGCTCACCATGTACTCCTTCAGGTCCGAGGTCTTCATGGTGGTGGTGTCGATGATCATATCCGCCTGGGCGCGGACGCCGGCCAAGATGCTGCGCTCCTGGGCGATGCCCTCCTGGATCCGGGTATTCTTCCCTAAAGGATGCTGGCGGCGGGTCTCCATGTAGCGACGCACTAGAGCCTCATCGGAAGCTTCTAGAAATACCACTTCATGGGGAATCCCGCGCTTCTCCAATTCGTCGAGCGCTTGCGGCAGCGCGTCGAAGAAGGAGCCGCCGCGAATGTCCGTCACCACTGCCACGTGGCGGGTGCTGGACGTGCTCTTCCAGCAGAGATCCGCAAAGCGCACAATCAAAACCGGAGGCAGGTTGTCTACGCAGTAGTAGCCCATGTCCTCCAGCTTCTGCATGAAATTCGTCTTCCCGGCACCACTCATGCCGGTGATGATCACAAAACGAAAGGTGTCTTCTTTCATGGTTGTTCCTTTCTGAGCAAACAAGTCAGGTATACGGAATATAGCCCGCGCACCTGCTTCCTCATAGCTAGGAGCTAGGAGCTTGGAGCTTGGAGCTCCGCCAGAGGCAGTAAGCATGCTTGGCGTAGACGCAATATCTCTACCGCATAGCATGACTACTGCCTCTAGAAAAGCTCCAAGCTCCTAGCTCAAAGCTCCAAGCTATGACGAAGCAGGTAAAAATGCCCCACGCTTTAGCCCCTAATCACGAATTCTTCCACTGCCTTCGCCACGCCGTCTTCGTTGTTCGAAAGGGTCTCGTGGGCGGCGGCGGCTTTGGCGCTTTGGGAGGCATTCGCCACGGCGAAGCCCCAGGGGGTCATGGAGAGCATGGAGACGTCATTATTTCCGTTTCCGAAGGTCATGATTTCATCGGTCTCGATGCCCCACCCCTTGGCGAGGGCTGCCACGGCTTTGCCCTTGGAGCATTCCTTGCTATTCATTTCAAAGAAGAAGGGCTTCGACTTCACCTGATTCACCAGGGCGCTGTATTTCTCTCTCAACATATTTTCGATGGCCTTCATCTTTTCGCTATCGTATTCGCAAATCAAAATCTTCGTCGGCGCTTTGACGGGATGATAGAAATCCTCGCCCACCTCGTGAGCCTTGACGCCGCACTGGCGCTCGTAGTTATCCGTGCGCTCGTCTCTCTTGGCCACATACATTTCATCATCAATGTAGGTGTGGGCGTACCAGCCGTGCGCCTTGATGGTGGCCAAGATTTCCTCAGCCACATCCTTCTCGATGCGTACATCCCGGAGCAGCGTCCCGCTCTCGCAAAGGCCCGTGAGGGATCCGGTGTAGCAAATCACCGGCACGTCACCGAGGCCGATGGCCTTCCCCCAGGGCCGAGCGGCGCGGAACATGCGGCCCGTGGCGATGACGATCCGCACGCCCTTCTCCATGGCCTTTTGCAAAATTTCCTTCGTGTAGTCGGAAATAGAAATATCATCTCGAAGCAATGTATCATCCAAGTCGATGGCAATCATTTTGATAGCACTCATGGGCGGTCTCCTTTTTTATTTTCATTATAGCACATGGGAGAAGGTGAACAGCGATAGAGGTTTTGTAGTCGGTAGTCGGTAGTCGGTGGTCGGTAGTCGGTAGTCGGGGCGCGTTTTCCTGCTTCGCCATAGCTTTGAGCCAGGAGCTGGGAGCTTGGAGCTCTGATAGTGACACTTGGCATTTAACTACGTTTTGATAAAGCGGGCAAAGTACCTCGCGCCTCTACCGTTGGACGTGCCTACTGCCGCTAGCCGAGCTCCAAGCTCCCAGCTCAAAGCTCCTTGCTATGACGAAGCAGGTAATTACGCACTGACTACCGACCACCGACTACCGATTACAAAAAGAAAGGACCGCTCCCCGCGGCCCTTCTTTTTTATTTCGTATTTACTTCTGTAAATTCCCCATTTTCTACCTTCAGGAGTACCAGGTCTACCACCGGGTCGCGCTTCGCGTCGAAGGTGAGGTCGCCGCAAACGCCGTGGAAATCCTTGATCTCTGCCATGGCGTCACGGATCTTTTTGTGATCCGTGGTGGTGCCGGCCTTCTTCATGGCTTCCATAGCGATGTACACGCCGTCATAGGCACCGGCAGAGAACTGGTCCGGTGCGTGGCCGTATTTCTTTGTGAAATTTTCCACGAAGGTCTTGGTGCGTTCGCTGTTCTTGTTCGCGGACCACATAGCGGAGGCGTACACATCGTCCGCAGCGGCGCCGGCCTGTTCCATGAGGCGCGGCGATACGAAGCCATTGTCGCCGAGGACCGGCTGATCCATTCCCATTTCTCTCATCTTCCGGAG
>CAVKMC010000305.1:0-2368 GCA_963657285.1 Agathobacter sp. | reverse complement strand
CTTGGCAGAAGCGTATCTCGAAGGCGATGAGTTTACGGTCTCTGTGATGGATGGAAAGGCCTTGCCGGTCATTCAGATCTGTCCACATTCCGGTCAGTACGATTACCATTCGAAATACACCAAAGGGGCCACCGACTATATCGTTCCGGCGCCGATTTCGAAGGAATTGACCAAAGAAATGAGCCATTTGGCTGAAATCGGATATCGCATGGCAGAGTGCAGCGGCGTGGCGCGTTTTGATTTCAAGACTGATGCCAAGGGACGGCCGTTTTTGCTGGAGGCCAATTCCATCCCCGGTATGACTGCCACCAGCCTCGTGCCGAAGGCGGCCAATGCGGCAGGCATATCCTTCCCGCAGCTTTGTGAAAAAATTCTTCTCGAAGCAGGACTCGATAAAGTATAACTACGAAGCAGACAGGATTGATTTACATGGATAATTTTAAGAGCTTCAACGATTTCCGGCGGGAACTGCATGAAAAGAAGGAACCCGTTCACGCAGCGCCTGAGCCGGAGGATACAGAAATGCTATATGCGCCGGCTGAGGAAGAAGCTCCGAAAGCGATAGAGCCACCTCACGGCAAAAAGAGCCGGCGGAGACGGATCAAGCTGTCTTACCTTTTGAGTGGGGCAGGGGCGATTCTGGTCTTGGGGAGTATCCTATTTCTTCCCATCCCGATCGGCTATATTTCCCTTTCCGGAAATACGAAGCTCACCGTAGACGATGTGATTTTCGAAGGAGAAATACGCCGGCCTGTCAATGTGCTGCAGGTGAGCGCTTCCGACTTGGAGGAGCGGCTTCGCCATGATGTATGCGTGGCTGATGTGGTCGTGAGCCGCAAGTTTCCACTGACTTTGGAAGTAGCTGTGAATGATCGCCTCCCTTTGGCTGTGGTGCAGGGAGAGTATAGCTATGCCATCATTGATAAGGATGGTCTGGTAATTGATTCCGTGCAGGCCATTCGCCAGGCTGATGTGCCCATGATCACAGGAAAACGATTGGGCAATCTGCTTTTAGGCGATCGTGTAGAGCAGGAGGATGTGGGGAAAGCGCTGGCATTTCTCAATCATCTGACCAGTGATGGACAAAAGGTTTTTTCGGAAATTAACATCGGAAATGCAGAGAATATCATGGCCTATACCCGAGATGGCATTACGGTCCGTCTGGGCAACGGAAGCGATATAGAGGAAAGAGCGAAGCTGGCTGAAAATATGGTGGGTGATGTGAAAGCTCGCGGGCTTTCAGTCGAATATCTGGATGCCAACCTGACATCGCCCTTTATAAAACTAAAAAAATAAGATTTCTCGAAATATTTTTACAATTTGTAGTGTTATGCCTGTGGCGAACTTGCGCAAAGTATTGTACAATGTAAAATATGATTGTAGGATGCGACCGAGTATACCATTCGGTTTCCGAGTTAATAGATAAGCAAGTTTCCCGGAGGAGGAGCGAACATGGAACAGTCTGGAAATGCAAAGATTAAAGTTATCGGCGTAGGCGGCGGCGGAAATAATGCTGTCAATCGCATGATCGATGAAGAAGTTAAAGGCGTAGAATTTATTGCTGCTAACACAGAATTACAGATACTCAATCAGTCCAAGGCAGATACCACCATTCAGATCGGAGAAAAAGCAACCAAAGGTCTTGGCGCCGGCGCAAAGCCATCTGTCGGCGAAGCGGCTGCAGAGGAATCTCGTGAAGATTTGACCAAAGCGCTGAACGGCGCAGACATGGTCTTCGTTACCGCAGGCATGGGCGGAGGCACCGGTACCGGTGCCGCTCCGGTGGCTGCGCAGTGCGCAAGAGAGCTCGGCGCGCTGACCATTGCGGTAGTCACCAAGCCATTCACCTGGGAAGGCAAAGTCAGAGCTAAGAATGCACAGGAAGGCATCGAACGCTTGAAGGAAAGTGTAGATGCTATCCTCGTAGTACCGAATGATAAATTGCTGGGCATTATTGATAAGAAAACATCCATTAAAGATGCTTTCAAGACCGCTGACGATGTTCTCCGTCAGGGCATCCAGGGTATTTCTGACCTGATCACTGTGCCGGGCGTCATCAACCTGGACTTTGCTGACGTGACAACGATCATGAAGGATCAGGGCGAAGCGCTGATGGGTATCGGCATCGGCACCGGCGATAGCCGTGCTACGGATGCGGCTACCATGGCCATCAATAGCCCCCTTTTGGAACGTAGCATCGATGGTGCCAAAGGCATCATCATTAACATTACCGGTAACGAAGACCTGGGACTCTTCGAAGTTGGCGAAGCATCTCAGATTATTACGGAAGCTGCAGATCCGGAAGCCAATATCATTTTTGGTACTTCTGTAGATGAGACAATGGACAACGATACCGTCAAGATTACTG
>CAVKMC010000304.1:0-2386 GCA_963657285.1 Agathobacter sp. | reverse complement strand
AAAAATCAGATTTTATCGAGCTTTTTCAGACATTTTTTAGTGGGAAAGTTGAGTCACTGACTACTAAACCACTTCCGTTCATGTCCAGCACTTAAAAAAGCGCCGCTCCTTCGAGCAGCGCCTTTTCTTTTAGTTTCCTTCCTTGAAGTAAGGTTTGAAATTGGATTCGTGGATATTCTTTCCGTCTTTGTTGCGGTTCTGCGGGCGGGGGCGGTTGCCGTCGAAGCGGCGACGGGGAGCGCCGGAGCGGCGGCCCTGGCCGTCACGGCCTTCGCCATTGTTGAAGCGTCTTCTCGGACGGTCGCCGCCTTCGAAGTGGCGACCGTCTCCGCCTCTTCTGCGGCGGAAATTCGGAAGCTCTTCGGTGATATTGACCGGAGTCACGTCCGGCTGCTTGGTGAGAAGCTTAATGGCAGCGGCTACGAGGGAGATGGAGTCCACATCGTTCAAGAGCTCTTCCGCGCTTTCGCGATAGTCCTCGAGACCGCCTGCCTGAGCTGTATTAGCAAGGCTCTCGATAGCGGCCTTCTGGTTTTCTTCGATGACCTGAGAGAGGGTCGGCACAGCGCGTCTCTTGATGCGACGGCGAATGACTCTTTCGATATCGCGGAGCTGTCCCATTTCTCTGGAAATCACGAAGGTGGTGGCCAGGCCTGTCTGACCGGCGCGACCGGTACGACCTACGCGGTGTACGTAGATTTCCGGATCCTGTGGCATGTCGAAGTTGTATACATGGGTGACGCCGGAAATATCGAGGCCTCTGGCTGCTACGTCGGTAGCCACCAGGATGTCGATGGTGCTTTCCTTGAACTGGCGCACCACGGTGTCTCTCTTCTGCTGAGACAGATCGCCGTGAAGGCCTTCGGCCATATAGCCGCGTTTCTTCAAAGCTTCGGTCACTTCGTCGCAGCGTCTCTTGGTGCGGACGAAGACGATGGCCAGCTCCGGATCCTGCATGTCCAGGAGGCGACAGAGGGCGTCAAATTTCTGACGGTCCGGCAGCTCGATGTATTCCTGCTCGATGAGGTCGATGGTCACCGTAGCGGCTTTGATCTTTACGATTTCCGGTTCCTTCAGGAAGGTTTCCGCCAATTCTCTGATGGGTCCGGGCATGGTAGCGGAGAAGAACATGGTCTGTCTTTCTTCCGGGATCGCTGCCAGGATGGTGCGGATGTCATCGATGAATCCCATATCCACCATTTCGTCCCCTTCGTCCAGTACGAGGATCTGCACGTGGGAGAGGTCGATGGTGCCGCGTTTCATGTGGTCCATGAGACGGCCCGGGGTAGCGACGATGATGTTCGGATGCTTGCGGAGCGCTTTGAACTGGCGCTCGATGTCCTGGCCGCCGTAAATCGGAAGCGCATGGATCGGCAGGTACTGGGCCAGGTGGTTGATTTCCTCAGCGGACTGGATGGCCAGCTCGCGGGTCGGCGAAAGAATCACCGCCTGGGGTCCCGGCTTGGATACGTCAATGCGTTCGAGCACCGGGATGCCAAAGGCGGCGGTCTTGCCGGTGCCGGTCTGGGCCTGTCCGATCAGGTCTTTGCCGGATAAAGCGGTAGGGATGGCTGCTTTCTGGATGGGAGTCGGTTCCTCAAAGCCCATGTCCTCTACGGCTTTCAAAATTTCGGGTTTCACGCCGAGTTCTGTGAATGTGTCGTACATATGTCCTCCTGTGTGCGCTCATGGGTGCGCGGGCCTTGCGCCCAAATGATATGTCTGTATTCTATAGTGCAGCGGCGGGGATCGCTCCCACTCGTCTGCCGGCAGGCTGTTCCATGCATTCCGCATCTTCCGGGCCGCGCCCGGGAATAAAAAAAGAGAACGCCACACGCGCCTCTCCCATGATTTCTTCGATTGTCCGTTCTCACTGACGCCTGCGTATCATTATTATTATAGCATAAGGAGGCAAGGCACGGGTGCAGAAATAGGGCTAGCGGTTTAGTAGTCGGTAGTCGGTAGTCGGTAGTCGGGAAGACAGCCACGTGCGGATCGACCACTGACTACCGATTACCGACCACCGACTACTAAAACAAAGAACGCAGGAACATGATTCCTCATTTCCTGCGTCCTTCTTATTCCTCAAATGTTTCCAAGGAGTAGCTGCCATCCTCTTGGCGTGCAATTTTTTCTACTGCCTTCTGGGCTGTGTCCAGCTTGCCTGCGCAGATGCGGGAGAGGGCGACGCCGCGCTGAAATACCTTCAGCGAATCCTCCAAAGAGAGCTTTCCGTTTTCCAAAAGTTTTACCTGCGCTTCGAGCTCTGCCAGGGCTTCTTCAAATTTTATATTTTCTACATTCTGTTCCATTTATTTTCTCCTCATTTCTTGGGAAACGCTGATTAAATCGAAGATTCAAAAATCATAAGAATTTTTATTCATAG
>CAVKMC010000303.1:0-2387 GCA_963657285.1 Agathobacter sp. | reverse complement strand
TCGTTATAGCTAGGAGCTTGGAGCCTGGAGCTTGGAGCCTGGAGCTTGGAGCCTGGAGCTTGGAGCTCTGATAGCGACACTTGGTATTTAATTACGATTCAGGAAAGCGGGGAAAGCATCTCGTTCACTTACGCAAAGCATGCCTACTGCCACTAGCCGAGCTCCTAGCTCCCAGCTCCTAGCTCCTAGCTATGACGAAGCAGGCAAATGCGCCCCGACTACCGACTACCGACTACCGATTACCGACCACTAAGCCGCCACCCCCATTCATAAAACTTTAATAATTTTCCCGCTTGCAAAATTCATTTCCCTTTGGTATGATATTTCACGTACCCGACGCGGTATGATTCCTGAATAGCTCAGCCGGTAGAGCGCGTGACTGTTAATCACGATGTCGCAGGTTCGAACCCTGCTTCAGGAGCCAGTGGCCTGTTCGTCAAGCGGTTAAGACACCGCCCTTTCACGGCGGGTTCGGGGGTTCGAATCCCCCACAGGTCACCATGGGCGATTAGCTCAGCTGGGAGAGCGTCTGCCTTACAAGCAGAATGTCGGCAGTTCGATCCTGTCATCGCCCACCAAAAGAAAATCTCACGTGATTCGCTCCGTGAGATTTTTTTATTTCCATCACAAAAGCCGCGCAGGCGCTCATGCCCGCGCGGCGTTTTTGGCATAGTAGTCGGTGGTCGGTAGTCGGTAGTCGGGGCGCATTTGACTGCTCCGCCATAGCTTTGAGCGCGGAGCTTGGAGCTTGGAGCCCGGCTGGAGTCCAGTAGACACACTCGACGATGGAGTCTTGGGCCAATAGGTAAACGCGCGTGTTTCCCTAGGCACTGCTGTCCAGTATGCCAACTGACTCCAACGAGGCTCCAAGCTCCTAGCTCCAGGCTCCTAGCTATGAGGTAGCAGGTACGCGCCCCGACTACCGACTACCGAGTACCGATTACCGACTACTAAAACGGCAGCGTCGACCCACCAGTCGGAATCACATAGCAGCTCGCGGCGTCCCCCATTTCCTTCATGGCTGCGTCCACAGCCTCTTGGAGATCGTGGAAGGGCACCATGTTTGCCTTTCTGACCAGCTCGTCCGCCATGTCGGTGACGAGGTAGATGGTGCAATTTTGCTGCACCAAGGCGAGGGCTGCGGACTTGTGACCGCCCAACTCGAAGTGCTCGTGGATGGCGGCGATGCGTTTCTCCGGCGTGTCGTAGCTTTCGATCCAGCGGCCAAAGACTGTGCTGCCGTATCCTTCCGGGCAGGCCGCAGCGACAATCATGATGCCGCCCTTCTTCACAGCGTGTTTCGCATTGTCGATAGATTTCTGTGCCTGATACAAATTGATATCCTTCGGATACCCGCCGGTAGAGACGATGACCACGTCCGCCGGCTTTTCGATTTCCACCTTGTACAGACCGTCCAGGAAATGGCACGCCTTGCGGTGCGCCGCCACCGGATGGCCGGCAGCCGCATAAGCCACCTTCTTGTGATCATCGAGGACTACATTCAGGATGAAATCAGCGGGGCAATACTTCGCCGTCTCCTCCATATCCTCGCGCACCGGATTTCCCGTGAGATTTCCTGCGTAGGAGCCGGGGCGAATCATATTTTTATGATTGGACTGGATGGAGTCCACCGACGCCACGCCGGGCATGATGGCTTTCATGCCGCCGCTGTAGCCGGCAAAGTAATGGTACTCCACATTTCCCAAAAGGATGCGCCGATCCGCCTCCGCCACCACGCGGAAAATATCCACCGACGTGCCATGGGTGCAGGTGCCCATGTGGATGCAGTCAGTGGGATCGCTGTCGATGCATTTCACCTTCTTGTAAGCCCACTCGCCCACCAGCCGCTTCTGCTCCTCTTCCGTCAGGTACCGATGAGAGCCGAGACCAAAGACCACCGTGATATCCTCGTCAGAAACGCCGGCGGCCCCCAGCTCCTCCAGGATCGCCGGCACCAGGAGCCACGACGGCACAGGGCGGGTCACGTCGCTGGTGATGATCACCACCTTCTCCCCGGGCTTCACAATGTCACGTAATTTTTCCGAGTCGATAGGATGCGCCAAGGCGCGGCGGATCTCCTCCTCCTCGCTTTCCAATTCCTCTACATGCCGGGGCAAAAGCTCCTTCACCGGATGGCTATCATCCAGGTGAAAAGAAATGTAATCTTTGAAATATTTGATTTCAAAATCCATGACCGTTCTCCTCTCGTGATACAAATAATTTCCACTCTCATTATATCGCTCCCCCATTTCCCCTTTCGAATATCAAGTGGGAATGGGGTTGGGGGATTTTGATGAGCGAAGTAGATATTAGGATAAGATAAAAAGGTTCAGGGTTCAGGGTTCAAGGTTCAAGGGAAGGTACGCCGCATCAAATTAAAAAGCGGC
>CAVKMC010000302.1:0-2435 GCA_963657285.1 Agathobacter sp. | reverse complement strand
TTCGATTTCAAAATTTGCGCCGCTTTATGAATTGTGCGGCGCACCACCACTCCTCACTTCTCACTCCTCCCTCCTCACTTATGCAAAAGGATTATTATGAATACACTATGTCATACCCTATCCGACCTACCCCCTGGCGATCGCTTTGTCTTTGGCATCGGATTTTTTGATGGATGCCACTTGGGGCATCAGGCGGTATTTCGCGAGGTGAAGAGGCTGGCGGCGGAGAAAGGGGCGCGGCCGGCCATCATCACCTTTTACCCGCATCCTATGACGATCCTGGCGCCGGATATCCATGTGCCGCTCCTCCAAAGCGAGGAGGAAAAGATTTCCTCCATGGAAGAGGCGGGGATGGGGCCGGTGGTGTGCATCCGTCCGGATAGAGAATTCCTCGCCATGCCGGCGGAGGATTTTTTGGGAAATCTTTCCAAGGTGCCCGGGCTTTGCGGCTTGGTCACCGGGGAGAATTTCACCTTCGGCCGCGGTGCCCAGGGAAATGGGAAGCTCATGGCTTCGTATTTCAAAGAAACAGATGTCACCGTCCGCGTGTTGCCGCTCTCAAGCAAAGAGGGCATGGAAATTTCCAGCACCGCCATCCGGAAAGCCATCCATGAAGGCCGGGTGAAGGACGCCGCTCTGCTTCTCGGCCGACCCTACGCGGTCACCGGCGACGTGGTGCACGGATTTCAAAGAGGCCACGACGTCCTGGGATTTCCCACCGCGAACCTGGACGTGAAAGAAAATCGCGTCATCCCAGCCGACGGCGTCTATGCTACCCGCGCGAAGGTGGACGGTCGCGCCTTCGCCGCCATCACCAACGTAGGCAACAACCCCACCTTCGGCAACGAAAAGAAAACCATCGAGACATTCATCTTTGACTTCGACGAATCCATCTACGGCCGCCCCTTCACCTTAGAGTGGGTAGACTACATCCGAGGCGAAAAGAAATTTGAAACCCCTGAAGCCCTGGTCGCGCAGATCGAGAGGGATATAGCCGAAGCGAAGGTGAGGCTGTCGGTTTAGGGATAAGGCGTGCTTACCGGCCTCGCCATAGCTATGAGCTATGAGCTTGGAGCTTGGAGCTTCTTGGGCGTCAGTGGGCATGCTTTGCGCTGGATTCGAGGAGCGTGTGCGTTTTACGGTATGATATGTTGAGAAAAGACTCCCAGGGAAAGAGAGATGGGTAGGGCTATGACCTTACCGCATGGCATGCCTACTGACTCTGTCAGAGCTCCCGGCTCCTAGCTCCTAGCTCCTAGCTATGACGTAGTAGGTACGCGGGATCCTATCTCATATCCGGTTTACGAAAGGAGGCTCCCATGGAAATTCGTGTATTGAAATATTTCCTCATGATCGCTCGGGAGGAGAGCATCACGAAGGCGGCGGAGCGGCTGCACATCACCCAGCCTACCTTGTCGCGGCAGATTGCGCAGATGGAGGAGGAAGTGGGCGTGAAGCTCCTGGACCGCAGCGGGCGGAGAGTACAGCTAACGCCGGCTGGACTGCTTCTTCGTCGCCGCGCCGAGGAGATGGTAGCGCTCCTGGACAAGACAGAGCAGGAGCTTTCCGAAAGCGAAGGGGAGCTGGAGGGAATCCTTCACGTAGCCGGCGGCGACTTGGGGGCCACCGCGGACTTTGTGGCGCTTCTGAAAGAATTTCGCGAGATCCATCCGCTGGTGGACATCGAATATTTCTCCGGTATTTCCACCGACATCATCGAGCGCATGGACCGCGGCCTCACAGACGTAGGGCTCTTGGTGAATTCCTATGATTTTGAGAAATACGAGTACCTCCCCATCGGGCGGCCTAGAAGAAATGGCATGTTCCTGGCGATCAATGACTCTTTGACAGAAAAAGAAACGATCACTCCGAAGGATCTGGAAGGGAAGACCATTTTCTTGACCGGCCGGAAAAATCTCAATAGTGAATTCCGTTCCTGGGCCGGCGATTCTTACAAGAAATACGACCTGGGCATCAATGTGACGCTCCCGAATAACAAAGTGGTGATGCTCCAAGCCGGCATGGGCTGCTTCTTGGCCAGCGAAGGCGTCCTCTCCTGCTTAGACGAGCGGCAAATCACCTGGCGCCCCTTGGAGCCGGCCACCGAGATCCACACCTTCCTCGCCTGGCAAAGGAGCCAACCCATGAGCCCCGTGGCCAGCGAGTTCATCCGATTCATCAAAGAAAAATTGAAATAAAAAAACGCGAGACCGGTTCTCGCGTTTTTTTATTTTAGTAGTCGGTAGTCGGTAGTCGGTAATCGGTAATCGGTGGTCGGTAGTCGGTAGTCGGTAGTCGGTAATCGGTAATCGGTAGTCAGTACGTTCTTAACTGCTATCACACTCACGCCTAGTACCCTGTCGCTATAGTAGTCAGTGGTCAGTAGTCAGTAGTCAGTAGTCAGGTGCGCCAGTTCGGCGTGCAAAGTATAGGCG
>CAVKMC010000301.1:0-2470 GCA_963657285.1 Agathobacter sp. | reverse complement strand
CGGGACCTTGGTGTCTATGTATATAATCTCACCGCTCTTGTACGCTTTGGGAAAGCGGCTGCCTCTCGTGGGGCTGGCCGGGCTTCTCGCTTTATCAATTTGGATTTATAGCGAAGCAGCGGATTGGTGGCAGCACGGCTTCTGGTTCTTCCTGGTGCGGACGCCGGAGTTTTACGTAGGGATTTTGCTTTGCCTCTATCGGGAGCGGATTTCGCATTGGGGAAATCGTTGGCTCTGGGGCACCTTCGCCCTAATGATGTTGGTGGGAATCTCCGAAATGTTTTTATATGATTATGCAGTGATAGGAAATCGATTCATTCCCACACAGCCACGGTCGTTTCTTTTCAGCTTACCGATGATTGCATTCGCCTTCGCTTGGCTGGCAAAGATAAATGAGCGGTGGGATCTCTCCTTCTTCAATCGCTACAGCAAGATTTCCTACACCTTCATGCTGATACAGCATGTGGTGATCAATACATTCTTCTGGCAATTCAAAGCGAAGAACCTGTCGATGCTGGGCGCCCTGGTGGGTCTTCTCGCAGTGCTGGCAGCGACGGTGTATCTGGCGAAAAAGATCACGGCCTGCTATAAGCCCGTAGAGGATTGGCTCATGCGGACGGTCGTGGGAAAGTAGAGGAAGTAGTCGGTAGTCGGGGCGCGTTTGACTACCATCTCATTCGCATGTATCTGCTATCGGTGGTGGATCCTTCGGCTTCGCTCAGGATGACGATGCGGGGAGATATTTCATAAAAGCGGAAGGCATCTTTGACGCAGCGGATACCTTCCGCTTTTTATTTGAAAGGTTCAAATGCTTTTGCCTTTTATGTGGAGAAATCGTATAATAAATTTACCAAAGAGGTTAATTGTTATAAGGGCGTGGGCTTATTGGAAATAGAGTATAAATCTAAGCGGCTAGAAAAGATCTGTACGATAGCGGCAGAGGCTGAGAAGCATTATGGCAAAAAGATGGCGGCAAAAATTCAGCAGAGAATCGATGAAATTTCGGCAGCTGCATCGGTGGAGATGATGATATTGTGCAGAATCGGCAGATGTCATGCGCTGAAGGGAGATCGGAAGAATCAGTATGCCCTTGATTTGGTGCATCCGTATCGGCTGATTTTCGAGAAGAAAGGAAACGAAATTCAGATTGCGAAAATTCAGGAAATCGTAGATTACCATTAAGCTTCGCAATTGGAAGGAGGAAATAGATCATGGAAAGAAGTCACACTTATATTGCTACACCGCCAGGAGAGACCATCAAGGAGCAGCTGGCGGATAGAAATATGACGCAGAAGGAGTTTGCAGCACGGATGGACTTAAGCGAAAAGCATGTGAGTCACTTGCTGAATGGGAAGGTAGCACTGACTCCGGATGTGGCAAGGCGGCTGGAAATGGTACTTGGCGTGCCGGCAGATTTTTGGAATAGGCTGGAAGCCATTTACCGAGAAAAGCTTACCAAGGTGAAAGATGAAAACGAAATGGATGAAGATATGCGACTTGCTCGGAATTTCCCGTATGGAGAAATGGCCAGAAATGGCTGGGTGCCCCAAACCCGAGATGCTAAGGAGAAAGTGATTGGCTTGCGGAAGTTTTTTGGAGTGGCTCGACTTGGTTTGGTTGAGCAGTTCGTGCCGCAGTATATCGCCTGGCGGCAATTGGGAGATGCCACAAAGAATCACTATGCACTGATGGCATGGATTCAGCAGGCGAGATGGATGGCACAGGAACGCGAGATAAAGCCCATTCATATAAAAGGGCTCGAAAAAGCAATTCCACAAATCAAAAGCTTGACGGAACTTGAAATGGATGTGTTTTCAGAAAAGCTGATCAACTTATTGGCGAATTATGGAGTGGCATTGGTTTTTGTGCCTTATTTGAAAAATTCTTTTCTGCAGGGCGCTACGTTTTATGACGGCAAGAAATATGTGATTGGGATGACCGCAAGAACTGGCTATGGGGATATTTTTTGGTTTAGCTTATTTCATGAGTTGGGACATATCATCTTAGGCCATGTAGGGAAAAGTGGCGGAATCATGGAAGCAGATGAAAGGGCAGCAGATTATTTCGCAGAGGATTACTTGATAGCTCCGGAGGAAATGAATTCTTTCATAAAGAAAGGTGATTATACGGAGAGTGCAATCATCCAATTCGCAAGAAAATTGGGTGTAGATGTAGGCATTGTGGTAGGACGATTGCAAAAAGAAAGGCTTGTAAAATATAGCGAGTTTGTTAATATGAAACGAAAATATACAATAGCCTGATGTAAAAGTGCTGGTGGCAGGGTTAGGGAAACACTGAAAGTGAGAAAAGCAATGGGAAAAGTATTTCAAGAAAAGCCGACGCCGGAGGATGCGCTTTTGGTGAATGATTTGTCCTTGGCGTCTCCCCTGCCCTATGGGACGAGGGCGGCTTATGAGGCGGCGCTCTCGGGGAAGCGAAAGGCGGAAGGCGGTGTCCTGCCTGATGATAA
>CAVKMC010000300.1:0-2474 GCA_963657285.1 Agathobacter sp. | reverse complement strand
GCCGGTGATGACGGCGCTGATCCATCAGACCGGGCCTTTTACTTATGAAATCTTTATCGATGACCCCATCACTGCCGATGAGGGACTTAAGAAGAAGGAAGCCATCCAGAATATCACCGACAAGATCAATCAGCGATTGGAGGCCTGGATTCGCAAGTATCCGGAGGAATGGTTCTGGCTTCATAACCGTTGGAAATGGACGGATCGCTTGCATCCGGAATTGAAAGGACAAGACCATGCTGCAGCTCAAGACTGAAAAAGTTTATGTAGAGGGCATCCCTGTCCACATTACCCATCCGGTGCAAGAAGAAGGGAAGGCGCTCCTCCTCTATCATGGCTGGAGCAGCCGGGCGGAGTTCCAGATCACGAAGGCAGCCGTCTTTGCGCTTCATGGTTTCACAGTTTTTGTAGCTGACGCTATGCATCACGGCGAACGGGAGGCGCTCACTGATTACTACGCGCCTGAAGATTATCCGATTTTTTGGCAGACTATTTTGCAAAATATCAAAGAGTATCCGAAGCTTTTGGATTTCCTTAAAGAAAAAGGCTACGAGAAGCCGGTGCTGGCCGGTCACTCCATGGGCGGCATGTCGGTCCTTGGCATCGCTGCGGCGTATCCGGACACTATGAAATCGGTGATTTCTTTCAATGGATCCGGTGACTGGCTCCTTAGCCATCTTTTCATGCAGGCGCGCTTTGGCCTTGCCGTCACCAGGGATTGGCCGCTGTACGACGTGCTGGCGGCGAAGCAGCCGATTTCTTATGTAGAGGAAATGAAGCATCTCCCCATCTTCATGACCAATGGGGAGGCGGATATTTCCGTAGACCCCAGGGCGCAGGCTCATTTTTATGAGACCTTGAAACAGGCCGGCGGAAAGGCAGTGCGGGTGACCTATCCACGGCTGGGACACTTCGTCACTACAAATATGATCGATGACGCATTAAAATGGATGAACGAATAGGAAGGAGAACCTATTACGAAACATAAGCAAAACATCGTAATTCTCATTGCCAGCATGTTTCTGGTGTCCATCGGCTATACCATGGTGATCCCTTTCCTGCCGCTTTACCTTTTGGAAATGGGCGTGCCGGAGGATCGTATCGCGTTGTGGTCGGGGTTGGTCTTTTCTATTTGCTTTTTCGTGGCCGCCATCATGGGACCTATCTGGGGAAAGATGGCAGACACCAAGGGGAAAAAGAAAATGGTCATCCGCGCGGCGGTGCTCCTGGGATTTTCTTATCTCTTCTGCGGACTGTCTCAGAATGAGTACCAGCTCTTAGGCGCCAGGGCCTTCCAGGGCTTTGCGAACGGATTCGTCGCAGCGTCCATGGCCATCATTTCCGTCAGCGCCGACCCGAAAAAGCTGGGTGCTACCCTGGGCATGGGGCAGACGGCCCTCGTGGTGGGCGGCATCGCAGGCCCTCTGGTGGGCGGGGTTCTCGCGCACCTCATCGGCATGCGGAACTCCTTCTATATTTCCGCCGCCTTCCTGTGGATAGTGGCGCTGCTGGTGATTTTTTATGTGCAGGAAATCGAGGCGCCAAAGACGGCGAAGAAGGCAAAGGACACCTCGATTTTTCAGGATCTCTCCTATGCCTATGGAAATCGGCATCTTCGGGAAATCCTCTTCATTGCCATGTGCCTCCAGACCACGATCCTCATGATCCAGCCGGTGACGGCGCTTTATGTGGGGCGGCTTCTTGATGGCAGCGGCAATGTGGAGCTTATCTCCGGCATCATCATGTCCAGCGGCGGCTTCGCCGGGGCGCTCACCACCACGCTGTGGGGAAAATTCGGACAGACCAAGGGATACTACTTTGCCATCTGTCTCACCTTGCTCTCCGCCGGCGTGATCACCATGGCCCAGGCTATCCCGGACTCCATCATCGGCTTCGGCATTTGCCAATTCCTGGTGGGCTGCTTCGTCATCGGCACGAATCCATCACTCAATGCAGCCATGGTCATGTACACCCCCGATGATTTCCGCGGTCGCGTCTTCGGCCTTTTCAATACGGCCCAGCAGGTAGGAAATATGTGCGGCCCCCTGGCCTCCGCCGCCATCTCAATGGCCGCAGGCATCTGGGAGGTCTACGCCGCCGCTGGCGCCGTGCAGCTCCTCTTGGGCATAAAGGTGTATATGGGGCATGTGAGAAAAGGGGAGCTGGGGAAGCAGTAGCGGTTTAGTGGTCGGTGGTCGGTAGTCGGGGTGCGTTTACCTATTGATGCATCTGCATTGCTTCCGCTATGGATTTTGTGATTAATGGTTTCCGGGTTATGCGAGAAGGCAGGTATGCATGCCCTGACTACTGACCACCGACTACTAACTACTGACTACCAATTTCCCACTTTCCTATTGACCTCAAATATGCTATAATCATCTTCGTTAAGCGTCTATAGCTCAGTGGATAGAGCACTGGTCTCCGGAACCAGGTGTCGAGAGTTCGAATCCCTCTAGACGCACCAAGAAATCACC
>CAVKMC010000299.1:0-2485 GCA_963657285.1 Agathobacter sp. | reverse complement strand
CAGCTTCGGGATGGGTTTGAGAAATAGTAGTCGCTTTAGTAATCGGTAATCGGTAATCGGTAGTCGGTAGTCGGTAATCGGGGCGCGTTTCCCTAATTTTTTTAAAACGTCCCACACAAAAAGAGCTACGCGAATGGTAGCTCTTTTTTATTTCCCTATGACACGAATCACCCAGAGGCTGATTTCAAAGAGAAGGATCGATGGGACGGCTAGAAGGCTTTGGGTCATCACATCCGGCGTAGGTGTGATGATGGCGGCTAATACGAAGGAGAGGAAAATTACATATTTCCTTGCCTTCTTAAGACTCTTGGCATTCACAAGTCCTGCCTTGGCCATGGCCACCAGGACCAATGGCATATTGCAAATGATGCCGAAAGGGAAAATCATAAGCAGTACGAACTCCAAATAATTTTCCATAGAAAGGAGCGGCTTGAAGTCATCGCCACCAAAGCCCATGAGAAAGTGCAGACTCTCGGGCATGACGAAGAAATAGGAAAAGGCCAGGCCTCCTAGAAATAGAGCCGTCGACAGTGGCACGAAGACCATGAGATAGGATTTCTCTTTATCCGTCAGAGCCGGCAGGATGAATCGCCAGAATTCAAAGAACACCACCGGCGACGCCAGGATGAAGCCAAAGACCACGGCGGTCTTCAGATAAATCATCAAGACCTCCGCCGGACGAGCGAAGTAAAGCTGCCCCGCCGGCGCGGTAAGGAAGGCCATGAGCTCTCGGATAAAGAAAAAGCTCACCCCTGTCCCTACGGCCACAGCCAATAGGGAAAAGATGAGGCGACGCCGGAGCTCCGTCAAATGTCCGGTCAGCGGCATCTCCGCCGCTGCAGAAGGAATCATTTGCTCTCACTCCCTGCGGCTTTCTCCTCCGCCTTGACTACCACCGTCTTCGGCGAATCCATATTCACTGCGTCTTTGAACTCATGCATGCTTTTTCCCAAAGCCTTGCCGATTTCCGGCAGCTTTCCAGGACCAAATACAATGAGTCCAATGACTAGGATCAAAAGCAATTCAGGAATACCAATACCAAACATGTTGTGCCTCCTTGGATAATTAGAAATTTTAACTTGCATCCTTTCATTTCCCTCATCTTACCGCCCCTCTATTTCTTTCCCTTCAATTTCCTGTACATTCTTCGTCAAGTTTGCCATATTTCCGCTAATTGACAGAAATATGACCATTTTTATCTGAAAATTTTCCAAAGTCCGACTTATTTTTTATATAGCCGTTCTAGACTGAGTGAAGAGAGCCACCAAGGCTCTACGTATATCCGTACACAATGAGATGGAGGAAAATTTTCATGAATACTGCAATTACTACAGATGCTATGTCTCGCCGTACCTTTTTGAAATTGGCTGCCGGCACCGCTGCCGGTGCGCTGCTTTTCAAAATGCCCTTTGGCGCCAGCGCAAAGGAGGCCACTTCGGCTATGGAAATCCGGCCCATCGCCCTTTCGGATCTCCCCAAAGCTGCAGAGGCATCGGCGAAGGCAGCGCCTTTAGTCAAAAGCTCCTACGATGACATTTTGAAAATCGTAGAAACCATCAAAGATGGCTCCCTCAAAAAGCAGGTGCTGTCCATGATTCAAAATCCATTCCCCACTTTCATGGAAAACTACACCAACCAGTCTGCCATTGACCGTCTCTATGGCAAGCTTTTGGATCAGAAGCTGGTAGACCCATCCAAAATTTCTGCAGAAACTTTGCTCCCACCGGTTCCCAAGCGTTTGCAGCCCTTCATGACTGCGCCGGGCAGCGGATACATGAGCCATCACTCCTACCCAGGCGGCCTCTCCACCCATGTGGATAGCAATCTCCATATCACCGTAGGCCTTTGCGAAACCTACAAAGATGTATTCCACTACGACGTGGACTATGACATCGCCGTAGCCGGCCAGGCCCTCCACGATATTGAGAAGCCCTTCGTCTTCCAGTGGCAGGAGGATGGCTCTTCGAGAAAAGAATACACCTTGGCCGGTCAGGGAGCCCACCACGTGCTCTCCATTGCAGAATCCATGTACCGCGGCCTCCCGGCAGAAGAAATCGTAGCCCAGGCTTGCGCTCATGCAGCGCCCACCAGCAAGGGGGAAGAGGAACAGGTAGTCAGCTGGATCCGCGCTGCCGGACTCATCACCGGCAAGGATCCGATCCGCATGGGGCTCCTCACCTCTGATGGCGAAGGCCTCCCGGCACCGCACAAGCAGGAAGGCTACCTGGTACACCTTGGCGACCACGACTGGGTCCTCTCGGTCCCGGCTGCCCAGAAATCCATCGCCATCCTGAAAGCCGTTGCGCAGAAGGAATACGGCTTCACAGAAGCAGAAGCCAATGGCGCTAAGTTCAACGCCTTCCGCAACTATATCGGCTCCCAGGTCTCCTTCCTCTACCTGAACCACCTCTCCTCCCTCCCCAACGCAGAAAAGGAAATCGCAGCACTGGCGAAGAAGATCGTATTTTGATTCAAATCAGGAGAT
>CAVKMC010000298.1:0-2501 GCA_963657285.1 Agathobacter sp. | reverse complement strand
CGGCGCTTTCTGATTTGTGCGCCGCACCTCCCCTTGAACCTAAATACTTGAACCCTGAACCCTTTCTTCTATTTCGGACATAATAAAGGTCTATTAAGGACAGAAGTTTTTTCATATCATAAACGCAAGCCAAGAAAAAGTAAATAGCGAATTGTGAGAGATTCGCAGGGCGAGGGAGCCTCTATGGTAAGACGTGACTGGGATGTCTTTTCATAGAGCTTTTTTTGTACCATGAGCTGCGGCGACGGGAAACACCGTGAGCTTATAGGAGAAGAGGAGGTTTTTATGGGCTTTTTGAAAAAGCTGCAAAGCGAGAACAGGTACGTTGTATTTTTCTTCCTGTATATAGGGTTCTGTATATCCTATATCGACCGCAGTGCTATCGGTCTGGCGCTGCCATCTATTTCTAAGGATTTCAACCTGGCGCCTACGGAAATGGGCGTGGTCATTTCTGCCTTCTTTATCGGCTACTCGATCATGCAGATCCCCGGCGGTTGGCTGTCTGACCATTTCGGTTCGAAGACGGTCATCATCGTGGCACTGGCTCTGTGGTCTATCTTCACATTCACCACCGGCCACGCTTCCACACTGGCAGGGCTGCTCTTCCTGCGATTCGTATTCGGTCTCTGCGAAGGACCGTACGCAGGCTCCTGCTACAGAGCGATTGCGGAATATTTCCCTCGTGAGCTTCGTCCGGCTTTCACCACCGGCATCCTGTCTTCCAACTACATCGGCTCTGCACTGGCTCCGGTAGTCATCGTACCGCTGATTCTCTGGTTCGGATGGAGAGGCATGTTCCAAATCCTCGGCGTGGTTGGCCTGGTTTACATTTTCTTCTATGCGGTTTTCGTCAAGCAGACCAAGCCGAAGGAAGAAACCAAGGAAGCAAAGTCCAGCAAGACGAAATATTTCCTGCGCCTCATGAAGTTCTCCCTGGTTTGGAAATTGGTACTCTGCGCATTCTGCATTTCCTGCATTAACAAAGGTCTCGACGCTTGGATGCCGACCTACCTCATCGCAGAACGCGGCATCAACCTGAAGGCTGTCGGCTATCTGACACCGATTCCATTCATCGCTTCCTTCCTTTCTACCGCTGTCTGCGGCTGGGTGATGAATAAGTATTTCGATAAGAAGGAAAACTGGATGATCGTCATCTGCGCAGCTTTGACGGCTATCTTCCTGTACTTCATGTATAACGCCGAAACCATTATGTGGGTTGTTATCTTCCAGTGCGGCGTGTACTTCTTCAAGGCTTGCATCCTGGGCACTGCTGTGGCTATCATCCTGAAAATCGTCACCGGCGCCATCGCAGGCTCCGCTTCCACATTGATCAATATGGGCGGTCAGGTGGCCGGTTTCATCTCGCCGATGATCATGGGCTACCTGGTATATGCATTCAATGGTTCCTTCAATGCGGTATTCTACTACCTCATGGGCGTGGCAACACTCTGTGCCCTCAGTGCCCTCTTGATTCCAAGAAGAACAGAAGACGTACTGGACCTGGAAAAATAAGAATTTGGAAAAACGTGGGTCCGATGGATCTGCGTTTTTCTTTTGGAGGTTAGTAATTAGTGATTAGTAATTAGTAATTAGGACGCGTTTGACGTTTACCCTACTCAGTGCCTTTTACCCTCTGCGCAAGAAGGGGGAGAAAAAGGTAAATCCGCCCTGAACGCTCATTGTTGATTACTGATCACCGACCACTGACCACTGACCGCTGATTACTGATCACTAATTACTGATCACTGACCCCTAAACCACTATCGTTTTTACATCTCTACACACAAGGAGGCAAAATAATGAAAATTTCTAAAGCCGTCATCAGAAGAATGAGCCTGGACTTCAAAGTGGGCTTCCGTACCAGCTTCGGCCTGTCTACCACCAAGGATTTCTCCATCGTGGAGCTGCACGACAGCGATGGCAATGTGGGCTACGGCGCTTGCTCTGCGTTCTGGCGTCCCTGGTACAATGAGGAAACCACCGAAGGTGCGCTCTTCGTGATCAAAGAATTCCTGATCCCCTCCCTTTTCGACGCCGGAGATTTCAAGGATCCCGAATGGTTCTTCGACCATACCAGCTGGATTCGTAGAAATCGCATGGCCCGCGCGTCTGTGGACTGCGCTCTCTGGGAGCTGTACTCCAAGGAGCTGGGCATCCCGGAATACAAGGCCCTTGGCGGCGTCCGCAATGAAGTAGAAGCCGGCGTATCCCTCGGCATCGAGGACACACCGGATAAACTCCTCAAAACCATCGAGAAATATATGACCCAGGGCTATCGCCGCGTGAAATGCAAAATCAAACCGGGCTATGACATCAATTACCTCCGCGCTGTCCGCAAGGAATACGGCGACATCATGCTCATGGTGGATGCAAACTCCGCTTACACCTTGAATGATATCGACCTCTTCCGCGAAATGGATGAAATCGGCCTCCTCATGATTGAGCAGCCACTGGCATCCGACGACATCGTAGACCATCGCCACCTGCAGCAGGCTATCAAG
>CAVKMC010000297.1:0-2504 GCA_963657285.1 Agathobacter sp. | reverse complement strand
TTGGCAAGGCGGCGGTACGATTTCCTTCATGACCCCCAGCTTCCGCGCCCACAGCACGAAGAGGAGGAGCGCCACAGCCACCACGGCGGAGCCGATCCACACGGACATATGGATGACCAGGAGGGCGGTGCAGGAGAAAAAGGCGGTGAGTGCGTACATGATGAGCACCACCTGCTTTTGGTTCAGCCCCTTGGCCAGGAGCCGGTGATGGAGATGATTTTTATCCGGTGAGAAAATCGGCACGCCGCTGGACTTTCTGCGGACGATGGCAAGCAGCGTATCGGTGATGGGCACAGCGAGAGCCAGAAGCGGCACGATGAGGACGGCTGTCGCCACGGTCTTCATGGAGCCCATGACGGAGACCGAGGCGATGACGTAGCCCAGGAACATGGAGCCGGTGTCGCCCATGAAAATTTTCGCCGGGTTGAAATTGTACTGCAGGAACGCGAGGCACGCGCCGGTCATGGCGATCATGGCCGCCGCCGCCACCCACTGGCCCATCTGGAAGGCCAAGAGCGCAATGGCGATGGAGGCGATGGTAGCGATGCCCGCCGCGAGACCATCCAGGCCATCGATGAGGTTCACCGTATTGATGAAGCCGATGATCCAGAAAATCGTGAGGGGGAGCGAAATGATTTCCGGCAAATATAAAATGCCGGACCAGGGCAGGTCCACCCACTCGATATTGATATTGAAAATAATCACGGGAATGGCGGCCGCGATGATTTGTCCCAGAAGCTTCACCTTCGGCGGCAAGGAAATCATATCATCCACCACACCCACCACGATCAGAAACGTAGCGCCGGCCATGACGCCGACCATTTCATAGGTGAAACCGATGGTGGCAATGGCGGACACCATGAAGCCTGCGTAAATGGCCAGGCCTCCGAGCCGCGGGATGAGACCATGATGCACCTTCCGCGCGTCCGGCTTATCCACCGCGCCGATCTTGATGGCGAAATTCTTCACCAGTGGCGTCAGCACAAAAGTCACGGCCAAGGCCACAAGAAACGTGAACGCATAGGCGAACAACGTAACACCTCCTAAAAAGACAACACTTCATTGTTATTTTATCACAAAGTGGAAGAAGGGGAAATGGGAATTAGTAGTCGGTGGTCAGTAGTCGGTAGTCGGTACGCGTTGGACGGAAGCGAGCCGCTACGCATAAACCTTCTTCGCTGAAGTTGTTAGCCGTTGGGACGATCGATGGCTGTACATTATCGGTATTTCCTCCTCAGAGAAGAGACCTTGGCGTAATTGACGCAGCAGTCAAACGCGTACCGACTACCGACTACCGACTACTTTTTCCGCAAGATACGCCTCATCCCTTACCCCGCATCCCTTGTTTCTCGCCTCATATTCGGCCTGCTTAAATTTTATTTATAGGGAGTCTTGCAAATCGAAATTCGTGTGTTATAATAATCTCGAAGACAGATATGGAATGTACGGATTCCGTTCTGCCTTCACAATTTCATTTCCCGTTTTCCCCAAGCGGGAAATCCACTCCTTTATCTCCTTTTATTTTTACACTCTCACAGAAAAGGACGGCTTCGAAGGCCGTCCTTTTCTTATGTACATATTTTTAATTTCAACCGATTCCCCAGAAGCGCTCTGTATTCTCCTTGGCGTGAGTAACCAAGTCCTCGACGCGAACGCCCATGTAGTGGGCGAGCCCTTGGGCCACGTAAATAATATTCTGCGGCACATTGGTCCGCGGCAGCTTGAAGCCCCGCGGCGTGAGGTAGGGCGCATCGGTTTCCAGCATCACCCGATCCAAGGGGAGGATGGACACCGCATCCCGCAGCTCATCGGCCCGCCGCTCATCGCAAATCCATCCGGTGATGCCGATGTAGAATCCCATGTCAAGAAGCGCGCGGAGCGTTTCCTTATTTCCTGTGTAGCAATGAACCACAGATTTTTTACAAATTTCTTCGTGACCTTTGAAGCAGGAAATAAAATCCTCCGCCGCGTCTCGCTCGTGCAAGAAGAGTGGCTTGTCCAATTCCTCCGCCAGCTCGATCAATTTTTTGAAATAAAAAATCTGATTTTCCTTTTTGCTGTACATGCGATCATAGTCGAGGCCCGTCTCGCCCACCGCAAGAATCCGCGGATTTTCCAAAAGGATTTCCCGGATCCGCGCCACGTCCTCCTCCCGCGCCTCGTCTGCGCTGTGCGGATGGATCCCCGCCGTGCCGTAAGCGTCATGAGTCTTCACAAACTCACTGACCAATTCATTCTCCCGTGCCTCCGAGCCGGTCAGGATGCATTGGATCCCCGCGGCGTGAGCATCCCCCAAAATCTTTTCCGGATTCGGAAAGGAGCGGGTAAATAAATTGAGTCCGATGTCGTAATAGTTGTATGGCATGATGAATATCCTTTCGTGAAATGTCACCGCAAAGTAGTCGGTGGTCGGTAGTCGAGGCGTGTTTGACTGTATCAGCTAATGCATCCCGGCCATCGACTACCAATCCGCGGCGCCAATTTTGCTTTCTATTATAAAGCGC
>CAVKMC010000296.1:0-2526 GCA_963657285.1 Agathobacter sp. | reverse complement strand
GAACCCGCGACCCCAACCTTGGCAAGGTTGTGCTCTACCACTGAGCTACTTCCGCATGTTGCTTAACAGCGATATCATTATATCACAGTTTTGCGTTTTGTCAAGCATCAGATTTTTGAACTGAATCAATTTTCTGATTTCTTGTGTTGCCGCTGCATCAGCGACGAATGATATTGTATCATATCGTTTCGTTTGTGTCAACAAGGATTTTTTTATTCACTCAAGAATTTTCTTCGCTTGTCTCTCACTCGCCGTGCGACGAGGATTATTATATACGATTTGATTTCGTTTTGCAAGGGCTTTTTGAAAAAAGATTTTTCGCGCAAGGAATAAGTGACAAGAGCTATGGATCCGCGTACCTGCTTCGTCATAGCTAGGAGCTTGGAGCCTGGAGCTTGGAGCTTCTTTTGCGCCAGTAGGCATGCTTGGCGCTGATCTTGAGGGGCAAGCGCATTTAACAGCTTTGACAAAGAAAAGAAGCCGGGGGCCTATCGTATAGCCTACCTACTGACACTACCAGGGCTCCAAGCTCCCAGCTCCTAGCTCCTAGCTATGGCGAAGCAGTCAAACGCATCTTATATTAAGCTTGCGGCGCTTCTTAACTTGTGCGCCGCGCCACCACTCCACTCTTCACTCTCCACACTCCACTCTCAGCACGCGCTCACCTATCCCACTCAAAAAATCCCCGCCTCGAAGCATTTCGAAGCAGGGATTGTATTTCCTTATCCGATCAAGTCCGCGCCCATGCCGAAGACCTTCAGGTGGCGGCTGAAGATGGATTCGCCGCGGTCCTGGAAGTAGCCCAGGTAGAGGGCCACGGTGCTATCGCCGGTGGGCTTCTCGGCGCTAGCGCTGCCGTAGGCGGTCTTGTCCGCTAGGAAGCGGCTGTCCATGGGCATGAATTTCGCAGCCAGTCCCTCAAGCATAGCAGCCGCAAAGGCGGAGATGTCTTCTGCGTCTACCGGTTCGCCGACGGTGGAGCCGGCGTCGGTGAGAATCTTCACCGTCGCGCGGGCGGGCTCCGATTTCCCTTCCTTGATGGAGAATGGCACCACGAAGAGGCTCTCCACCTCCAGGTAGTCGAGGCAGGCCAGGAAGAGGTAGAGGGAAATGAGATTTTCCTCGCTGACGCCGATGCGGCGCAGGTCGATCACGTTGCCGGCGATTTCATCGATGGCATCCGACGCCCCGCTGGTCAAGGCGGAGAACACCTTCCAGCCGGTATCCTCCCAGTCCGGCGCGCCAGCGCTGCAGATGTCTCGCCACTGCTTGAAGATATCCCGTTCCTTTAGGAGCATGGGCTTCTCGCCACTCGGCGGGATATGGAAATAGTGGGCAGAAATCTGCGCCTTCGGATTTGGCTTCTCGATGAATTCCACGTCGAGCCCGGCATCCCGAAGCTTCGACCGGAGATACACCGGCGGCACCCCCATATCGATGAGTCCACCAATCATCATATCAGCGGTGAGCTTGCCATAGCAGCGTACAAAAAGCGCTTTCATCACTTCACGTCCTCTCTTTGACGACCCTTGCCCGGACCATCCTCTGCCACTGCCACGTCAGCAGTGCCGAAGGTTTTCATTTGATTCAGCATGTCGATGGCGGCGTCCAAGAGGGAAAGTCCCAGGGCGGAGCCGTAGCCTTCGGCTTCTGTGAAATCGTAATGCAGGAAGGATTTCATGGAAAGCTTCTGCATCTGCATCTGATGAACCGGTTCTTCATAATACACAGAAGGAAATAGATAATTCTTAATGTCAGGATAGACAGAGGCAGCCGCCAGGGCAGCAGCACCGGTGACAGCGTTATCAAAGACCACGATGATCCCCGAACGGGCAGCCTGCACCACGAGGCCAAAGAGGGCGGCGATTTCCGCCGAGCCTACCTGCGCCAGAGTCCCCAAGGGATCCTTCGCAAAGTCTCCCACATCTGAAAGACGGAGGGCAAATCCCTGCCGCTTCGATGCTTCTTCCAGGTCTCCCTTCATCACAGCGGTGGTGACCGCCAGGGCGGAGAGCATGGAGCGCTCGCCGATATTTCCCAGGCCGATGGCCTGCACGCCCTGACCGGCCAGGGTCTTTCCCACCGACATGCCGATGGAAACAGCCGCTGCTACCACATCATCATCCATAGCGGGATGGCCCTGGTGGGTGCCGCGGATGACTTTGTTCGAGAGGACGCCTTCGATGTCGGAGGTATCCTTCTCAAGACCCACATCGATGAGGTACACCGGCGCCTCCATAGAGCGAGCCAGTACATTCACCGGGCCCATGCCGCCGGCTACCAGCTTCATCTCATCATGAGAGAGCTGGCCCTTGGTTTTATTCTCGCCGTCTACCGCTGTGTCGCCGCCGAAAATGACAATGGCTTTATTGAGATAGGCAGGCTTTACCTCGCCGGTGATGCCGGCAATGCGGACCGCCATGTCTTCCAGCTTGCCTAAAGAGTGGAGCGGCTTAATGAGATTGTCCACATAGAGCTGGCAAGCCTCCATGATTTCCTTGTTCAATTCCGGAATCTGACTCATTA
>CAVKMC010000295.1:0-2544 GCA_963657285.1 Agathobacter sp. | reverse complement strand
AGGGGCGCGCGTTAGCGGGGGATGGAGTGCCTCACAGAGGCACAACCAGCGAGAGGGTAAGCTGCAAAACTTTACACAAAAGGTAGTATGCTTACCGCTAGTGCTGATTATGCGCCTTCAGCGCATTTCTATCCGGCGCTATCGGAGGGCCCTTCTCCAAGGGTCTACTCACGTAGGGCTAGAGTAACAACTCTATACTAACCCTCGGCATAAAATCCTTAACTTAAGATCTTCTAAAGAAAGGAGGTAAAAAATAAGTACTTGTCTACTTTCTCATATCCTCCTCCCGTAGTACAATGGAAAGTAGTGAGACATTTCTCCATATCTCATGATCTAAAATTCTCGATTTCTCATACTCTCGATAAGGAGCGTGATTCTTATGCATATCACCTGCGAAGGACGCAGCTTTGATTTCTCTTCCGGCGTGACGCCGCAGCATTTGTGGAATTTGGTACGCGGCGAAAGGCCGAAGGAGGCGGCGGTGCTTGCGGAAATCAATGGGGCGGTATTGGATTTCCAGACGCCTTTCCGAAAGGGCGGAGAGGTGACCTGGATCCCTCTCGACTCGCCGCGGGCGCACTATGCCTATGTGCGGAGCACGATCCTTCTACTGGTGTGCGCGGTGAAGGAGTGTTATGGGAAATCGGCTGATGTGAAGGTGAAGCATTCCCTGGGGAGCGCGCTTTATTGCGAATTCAAGGACGGCCATGTACCACTGCAGCGAGAGATGGATACGCTTTATAAAAAGATGCGCGCCATCGTAGAAGAAGGTTGGCCCATCACAAAGATTTCCGTAGGGAAGAGGCGGGCCATGGCCTTCCTTCGGAAATCAGGCCGGAGCAATGAGGCGGCGCTCTTGGCGCCTTTGGAGGTGGACTGCATTAATGTGGATCAGTGCGGGAGCGTGGCGGATTATTTCTTTGGCCCCATGCTGCCGGATATGAGCTATGTGGTATCCTTCCGTTTGCGGGCTTACGCGCCGGGATTTTTGTTGCAGCTGCCGCCGCCGGATGGCATCGAGCTCACCGAAGAGGAAGACCCCGATCCCCTCTATGCGAAGGTCTTTTTGGAAAGTCAGAATTGGAGCGAGCTCATTGGCTGTGATTCCCTATCGCAGCTAAATCAGTCCATGGATGATGGGCGGATTTATGATTATATTTCCATCGCCGAAGCGCTGCATGAAAAGAAATTGGCAGAGCTGGCAGACATCATCTGTAGGCAGAATCCCAAGCTTCGCCTCATCTGCACCGCCGGACCGTCCTCGTCCGGAAAGACTACCTTCTTGAAGCGCCTCATCGTCCACCTCCGTGTGAATGGGGTGCATCCGGTGATGCTCTCGCTGGACGATTATTTCCGAAATCGCGATGAAATGGATGGGAAGGATTGGGAGGAAATCTATGCCATCGATCTGGAGCTTTTTGAAAATACGGTGACCGCGCTCCTGGAAGGGAAAAAGGTGCGGCTGCCCCATTTCAATTTCATGACAGGAAAGAAGGAATGGAGCGAGGAGGTGGTGCAGCTGGGGCCGGACCAGCCCATCCTAGTGGAGGGCCTTCACGCGCTGAATCCTCGGCTCACCTACTTCGTGCCGGGCTACCAGTGCATGCGGATTTATCTCAGTGCGCTGACGCAGCTCACCATCAACGATCACAACCGCATTTCCACTTCCGATACGCGCCTCCTGCGCCGCATGGTGCGGGATATGCAGTTCCGCGGCCACGGCCCGGAGGAGACACTGCGCTCCTGGAAAAATGTGCGGGACGGGGAGGGGAGAAATATTTTCCAATTCCAAGGACTGGCCAATGTGGTTTTCAATTCGGCGCTTCTCTATGAAATCCCGGTGCTGAAAAAGATCGTGAAGCCGCTTCTCCAAAAAATCACCCCTGACAATCCTTCCTATGCCCAGGCCCAAAGGCTTCTGGAATTTCTGAAACCCTTCCGCGAATTGGACGCCTCCCTGGTGCCTGACAATTCCCTCCTCCGTGAATTCGTAGGATACAAGGGGCTGGGAAAGTCGTTTTTGAATAAATAGTGGTCGGTGGTCGGTAGTCGGTAGTCGGGACGCATTTAACTGCTTTCCCACTATCGTATTTCTCTTCTATCAAAAAGAGGAGAACAGATTGCAGCATTATGAGCAAGCAGGTAAAAGCGCCCCGACCACCGATTACCGACTACCGATTACGAAGCAAAAATGTTTTTCCCGCCTCCCTATGGAAAAACTGGCTCATACAAGGTACAATAAGAAGAGATTTATATATTTCTAATCATGGAGGTCCCCTCAAATGGCAGACGAAAGAAAAAATTTGAAAGCAGTGAAATTCGAAGAATACACCAAGGCGAACAACCTGAATTTCTTCGTGAAAAATGAATTGCATGACGATGCAGATACTGTCGTATTCCAGTCCCAGCTGAAGGTAGAAGGCCAGACCGTGCCGGTAGGTATCATCACCGACAATACCATCTACACCATCATCCGCGTGCAGGTCGGCGCCGGCCTCGTAAAGGACAACAACAGCGCTAGAGTCCAGGAATATCTGAATCACC
>CAVKMC010000294.1:0-2573 GCA_963657285.1 Agathobacter sp. | reverse complement strand
GCGCTTCTTAATTTGTGCGCCGCACCACCACTCCTCACTCCTAACTCCTAACTTGCCGTAAGCCATCACCGGCCCTACGGGCACCCTCTTCAACGAAGAGGGCTTGGCGCGCCAACCTCCACCGCTTCGCGGTCCCCCTCCTTCCGCAGGATAGGCCGCTGAAAAAGTCCCCTCCTCGTGCATAGTGGTAATTTTTATGCAAAATGCGCGCGAAAGAATCGGGCTTGAGCGCCTCTCATCACGCGATTTCCTGCATAAAAATAAGGGCCATACATCGAAACAGGACTTTTTCAGTGGCCTCTCCGCTGGAAGGAGGTCGCACTGCGGAAAAAGCGCCTTATCCCCCGCACACAAAAAAGCTGCGAAGTCTCCTTCGCAGCTCTCGCTTACACGATAAACAATGTTTCATCGGCTTCGATGAGTTTTTTCTTCGATACCGGCTGATCGCCCGGCTGCAGAAGGTCGGTGTCCCACAGGACTTTGAGAGCCGCCGGATTGGTTTTGAGCTTTGTCTTTTCCAGACGGCGGAGGAGCTTATGGATTTCCGTCGGCACGGCCGGCAGGTGGTAATCCAAGGAGAGGGAGAGGCTGATACGCTCTACCCCGGAACCGCATTTGATGATGTTTCGCATATTTTCATTTTCGATGAAATCGTCATAGCTTCCGCGGAAGGCCATGAGGTCATCGATCACCTTCTGCAGCTCCATCAAAGGCGCTTCGCTTTCCGATGCCATATCGAGGGCGTAGACCGCCATCTGCAGGTACGACAGGGTCTTGCTGCTGATGGTGTCACGCAGGACGATGCCGTTTCCGATCATCATATCCGCCGCCGCTCTTACGGAGTCCGGATTTCCTTTATCGAAGAGATAGGAATGCATGAATTCCTCGGCAGTGTTGTAGGTATTCGCAATGCCCAGGTCCTCGCAGTATTTCCCGTAGTCGAATGGCTCGCCATCAATCATGGCGTCATATTTATTGATCAGGTAGGAAAGCGTGGTAAATACGCGCTCCTGATACCGCCCCAGCCAAAAGAGGCGATTGTCTTTATTTATTGAGAGATAACCCATGTGTCCTTGAAACCTCCTCCTTGAGACGAATTGACCACCATGCCGCCTTCTACGCGGGAGAAGCGGGTGAGCCCGCTAGGCCATACCACCGTATCCTTGCCGGTGAGTACGAAGGCGCGAAGGTCTGCTTTGCGCATGGCGCGAGCCTCTCCATCCATGACAGGGAGGTCCTGGAAATCGATGATTTCCTGAGAAATAAAACGACGCGGTTCCTTCTTGATCAAAGCCTTCAGCTCTTCCAGCTTATCCGATGCCAGGTCGCGACCAAAGACCACGCCATAGCCGCCGGCTTCGGCTACGTCCTTGATGACCAGCTTTTCCATGTGGTTCAAGGTGTAGTCCATGTCCGCCTCGTAGTAGGGGAGGTAGGTGGGGGCATTCAGAAGAATCGGCTCTTCGTCTAAGTAGTAGCGCACCATCTTCGGTACGAAATAGTAAATGCCCTTGTCATCGGCCACACCGTTGCCCGGCGCATTGAGAACAGCCACATGGCCCGCCCGGTAGGCGCTCATGAGATTCGGAATGCCGATCAAGGACGACGGCTCGAAGCACAGGGGGTCCAGGTATTCATCGCTGACGCGTCGATACACCGAGCCTACGCGAATGGCGCCCTCATCGCTTCGATAGTAGAGAGTATCATTTTCTACGAAAAGGTCATCGCATTCCGCCAGCACCGCGCCAGCCTGCTCAGCCAGGTAGGAGTGTTCGAAGTAGGCAGCGTTGTAACGGCCCGGGGTGAAGATCACATTGATGCCGCCGCGGTTCACGTAGTCCATGGTTTCCTTCAGGAGCTTGCCATAGTTTCGATTGTCCCGCACCTTCTGATGACGGAAGGTCTCCGGGCTGCACTCACGGCAGAGCTGCCGGGCGATCAATGGGTACGACGCGCCGGAGGGAATGCGGAGATTATCCTCCAGCACATACCAGTTCCCATCATTTCCCAGCACCAGGTCGATACCGGAAATATGGCTGTATATTTCCTCAGCCGGCATGATCCCCTCGCACTGCGCCAGATATCCCGGTGAGCGATAGACAAATTCCTCAGGCACCACGCCATCTTTAATGATCTGCTTCTTCCCGTAAACGTCCGCCAGGAAAGCATTCAAAGCCCGCACGCGCTGGGCCAGCCCCTTCTCCAGCTTCGCAAATTCATCCTTTCCCAAAATTCTCGGAATCGGATCAAAGGGAAATAGCCTTTCCACAAACTGCCCATCCTTGTAGAGACCAAATTGTACGCCGTACCTGGCCATCTGATCATTGATGCTGTCTGCATGGAACAATAGCTTATCCATATCGTCTCCCCCTCCCTGGAAACACAGAACCAATCATGACCCATTTCTTTTTGAAAAAACTCACGAATGAACCAATGCTTCCTCCTCATAAGCGAAATAAAAAAGCAGGACAAAGAAATCCGGAAAGACTTCTTTGTCCTGCTTTTGCTTATGATTTAAATTATTATTGTGACTTCATTATACTCCTATCCCCCGCCTGGCGCAATGACTTTTT
>CAVKMC010000293.1:0-2598 GCA_963657285.1 Agathobacter sp. | reverse complement strand
TCCCAAAGGAAATCTATCCATGAGCTCCTTCACCATTTCCTCATAGCCCTTCCTATGCCGGCCCTTTTCATCGGTGTAGCCTTGGTAGTAGTCCGCAAATTTCCGAAGGATCACGATACCGCCGGCTTCTTTGTCGCCGAAGCGGGAAATGGCCGCGTCCACCGCTTCCCTGAGATTTCTAAAGCACACGATATTGCCGAAGGTCTTGATGGAGTTCAGGATACGGTTCGTCCGAGAGAAGGCCTGGATGAGGCCATGCATGCGCAGGTTCTTATCCACCCATAGCGTATTCAGCGTGGTGGCGTCGAAGCCGGTGAGGAACATATTCACCACGATGAGGAGGTCCAGCTCCTTATTCTTCATCCGCAGCGACACGTCTTTGTAATAATTCTGAAATTTCTCCGCCGACGTATCGTAATTGGTGTGGAACATCGCATTGTAGTCTGCGATGGCGCTTTCCAGGAAATCCCGCGACGGTGCATCGAGAGCGGAGGTGTCCTCGCTATTCTCCTCGCCTAGCACGCCGCCCTCTACCTCCTCATTGGGAGCGTAGCTGAAGATGGTGGCGATTTTCAGCCGCTTCTTCGGGTCCTCTGCCATTTGCTTTTGGAATTCCTGGTAGTAGAGCTTCGCCATGGGCACGCTGGCCACCGCGAGGATCGAGTTGAAGCCCGAGAGCCGCGCCTTCCGCTTGACCTCCTCGGCGCCGGCCCGGGCCGCCACGTCGGCGATATTTGTGAGAGCGCTGAAGACATAGGTCTTATCGCCGCGATAGGTCTTCTGATTGAAATGCTTGAAAATATAATCCGTCACCAGCCGGATCCGCTCCGGTGCCATGTACGCCCCCTCGCGGTCGATGGAAGAGACCGCCTCATCGGTCACGCCTTCCTTCTCCTTGATGGTAGAAATATAATCCACCCGGAAGGGGAGCACATTCTTATCCTGGATGGCGTCCACGATGGTATAGGTGTGGAGCCGGTCGCCGAAGGTCTGGTCTGTGGTGAAATAGGGCGCCTTCGCGAGACTTGCCCCATTGTCTGCGAAAATCGGTGTGCCGGTGAAGCCGAAGAGATGATATTTCTTGAAATGCTTCACGATGGCGCCATGCATATCGCCAAATTGGCTCCGGTGGCACTCGTCGAAAATGATGACCACATGGCGCTGATAGACCGGGTGGCTTGGATTCTTCTTGATGAAGGTGGAGAGCTTCTGGATGGTGGTGATGATGATCCGCGCCTGCGGGTCCTCGAGCTGCTTCTTCAGGACCGATGTGGAGCTATTCGAATTCGCCGCTCCCTTCTCGAAGCGGTCATACTCCTTCATGGTCTGATAGTCCAGGTCCTTCCGGTCCACCACGAAAAGCACCTTATCGATATAGGGAAGCTTCGTGGCCAGCCGCGCCGTCTTGAAGGAGGTCAGGGTCTTCCCCGAGCCTGTGGTGTGCCAGATGTAGCCGCCGCCCTCGATAGAGCCATATTTCTTATAATTCGTAGCGATCTCGATGCGATTCAGGATCCGCTCCGTGGCGGTGATCTGGTAGGGCCGCATGACCATCAAAAGTCCCTCGGAGGTGAAGATGCAATACCTGGTCAGGATGGAGAGCAGCGTGTGACGGGCGAAAAAGGTCTTCCCGAAATCCACCAGGTCAGAAATCACCCGATTATTCGCGTCCGCCCAGTAGGAAGTGAATTCGAAGCTATTGCTGGTCTTCGACTGGCTGGAGCCCTTCTTCTGGTGCTCCTTCTCCGCGTTCTTCCTGGTGCTATTGGAGTAATACTTCGTGTGGGTGCCATTGGAAATCACAAAGATCTGCACATACTCATAGAGCGAGGAGCCCGCCCAGAAGGAATCCCGCTGGTACCGATCGATCTGGTGGAAGGCCTCGCGGATCGCCACGCCCCGGCGCTTCAGCTCCACATGCACCAAGGGCAGCCCATTCACCAGGATCGTCACATCATAGCGATTGTCATACCGCGCGCCCGATGCCTTGGGCACCTCGTACTGATTGATCACCTGGAGGAAATTGTGGTGGATATTCCTCTTATCCAAGAGACGCACATTCATGGACTCCCCGGACTCCCGCCGAAGCACCTTGATATAGTCCTCCTGGATCGTCCGCGTCTTCTCCTCGATGGACTCGGCGGGATTCGCCAGGTACGCGCGGAAGAAATCCTTCCACTCCTTATCGGTGAAATGGAAATCATTCAGCCGCTCGATCTGGCGGCGCAGATTGGAAATAAGATCCGCCTCACTGTGGATGGCAAGGTACTCATAGCCCTGCTCCTTCAGAAGGGAAATGAAATCCGCCTCCAGAGCCGCCTCGCTCTGGTAGCTCTCCGCCCGCTTCGCGCAAGGCTCATAGGAGGAGACGACAGTATTCTCATTCGTCTCAGCGACGAGATTGAAAAATGGCATTTTGCATCACGCTTTCATTTTTTACGAAAGCCCTCATGGAAGAGGGGAATGGGGTCAGAGGATAGTAATGCTGTTAAGTTAAGCGGGTTAAATACTAGCAGGTAAAGCAAATACTTTACTCAAGCGTTAAACAGTAGCCCCTTGGAGAAGGGGCGCGCGTTAGCGGAGGATAGAAGTGCCTCG
>CAVKMC010000292.1:0-2600 GCA_963657285.1 Agathobacter sp. | reverse complement strand
TTCCTCGTCTTGCATAAAAATTCTAGAATGATTTCAGGCAACGATTTAATCAGTGTTTCCCTAGTGCAAACATAGAGTATTTAATGCTAACGTCTGAGTAATCGGTAGTCGTAGTCGGGACGCTTCTGTTACCGACCACCGACTACTAATTCAGATAGCGGTTTGAACACCAGCCGCCTCAAAGGTTACGCGCGCCCCGACCACCGACCACCGACTACTTAATTCCTATAGCTTTTTTCCCCGCCGTTGTATAAAATAAGTGTAGACTTTAAAGAGCAGGAGTGATATAGCATGACGAATCGGCGCTGGCTGAAGCGGGAGGTGCCGCTTTGGGTGAAGGAGGAGCTCATCAGCAGAGATGCGGGGAAGGAGATCCTCTCTCGATATAAAAATGAAGAGAAAGGGGCTTACAAGGAAGCCTTTTTTGTTATGGCCATGGTTTGCATCCTGGGCGGTCTGGGATTTTTGGGCGCGTCCCTTTGGGCGTCGCTGTCTCAGGACCAGAGGTTTCTCATGGCTTTGGCGCCGCTGCTTTTTTCTTTGGCCCTGGTGGCCTTGGTGGTGCTCTATGATAAGAAAATTCCCGATGATCCGGTGATGAAGAAGGGGTCGGTCTCTTCTTTTTCTACGGACAGTGATGTGAGCGAGCTCTCGGATTCCGGCGTGTCCTTGTCTGCGGCGAAGCGGATTGGCCGCAAGGCGCAAGCTTTCAGCGCGCTCATGGGCGAGAGCCAATTGGTTTCCCCTGGGACTTGGCATCACCGAGTGCCCGTATTTCTTAGAGAATCCGTGGCGGCCTTTCATAGCGTCTGCCTTTTGGGAGCCTTTTGGATGGTGTCGGACTCTTTCAAATTATCCGATGATATGTATGGAGGTCTTGCGCTTTGCGCGCTGCTCCTTCTCGTGGTGACGCTGGTGACCACCTCGGCGGCGGCGGGCATGATTTACATGGCCGTGTCGGTGGGGATTTTTTACACCGCGCCCACCCGCGGCTGGCCGGAGTTTGCGTCCTGGATTTTCATGCTCCTGGCGCTCTTCATGCTGGCCCATATGCTTCGCGAACGGCGCGACCGGGCGGTGGTGTGCTTCTCTTGGGGCTGGGCCGTGGGCATATTGCTTTTGATTTTCTGGTCCGCCGGAAATATGCTGTGGCAGACCATGTTTTTCTCCGTGGCGGCATCGCTCACCTGGATGGCCGGCGGTGCTTACCGCTCTTATGGCATGGGGGCGGCAGCGCTTCGCTTCTTCGGCGGCATCGCGGTCTTTGCTGTGCTTCTGGAAGGCTCCTATGGCGCCGTGTGGGCGGATATGTCCGGCAGCTATGCACTGTGGATTTTGTATTTCATTTTCCTGGCGATGGACGCGTTGCTTCTTTTCCGCATCGCACTCAAAAAAGAATGGCTCTCTGTCCTGGCGGGCCTCACGCCTTTTGTGATGGCGATCTCCGCTTTGATTTCTTCCTTTGAAACCTCCGGCGCTCTGCCGGCTATGGTGGTGTCTTCGTTCTGCGCTCTCCTGGCGGTGGGCGTCATTGCCCGCGGCTTTCAGACGGACCGGCAGGTGCAGCGCTGGGGCGGTATGGCGCTCCTCTTCGGAAATGGGGTCATCCGCGTCATGGACTCGGCTCTCTCCTTCTCCGAGCGCGGCGCTTTCTTCCTGGCCATCGGCCTTTTTGCGGCGCTGGTGTGCTTTCTGCTCTATAAGATGAGCGGCGGTCCAAAGAAGCCGGTGCCTGTCAAAGAAAAGGAGGAGACCCATGATGCTGAATAAAAAATTCGCCCTCCTTCTTTTGGCGATGATGGCGCTGGTGGAAATCGTTTCCCTGGTGTGGATCCGCGGCGATTATAGAAATACCATGCTCGACGGCGCGGAGTATCAGGTGCCGGCGAATATTGATTTCAAAGGAGATTTCTATCATAAAAATTATCTCTCCCTCGCGGTGCCCATCACCGAAGCCGCATGGAAGGGCAAGGGCATCCCGGAAAAGGGAGACGAGGTCTACCTGTCTTTAGCGAAGAAGGAAGCGGGCCTTTTGGAAATCACCGGCGCGTCGGATGAGAAGCCGGCCGGTGACTACATTGCCGTCCGTGTGATGTCCTACATCGGCGGGACAGTGTATTTCAAATTCCCGGTGGATCGCATGTACATGTCGCCGGAGCAGCTGCAGAAGCTTTCTGTGGTGGAGCTCTCGGAGCGGGTGCAGGTGAAGAATGAGGAAAAGGAAACCACCGAGACCCATATGAAAAATGAAGTGACCGCGCTGATCCACGTCAAGGACGGCCGCGTCGCCGTAGCCAAGGTCCTGGCCAACGGTTCTCCGGTGGAGCAGACCTACACCACCGTGGGGAAAAATATGAAAATCACCTACGCTCAAGGGCCCAATGAGAGGGACCAGTATACTACGAGAATCAATGGGAAGAAGAGTGGCGGCGAGGAATAAGGCTAGGGAAACGCTGATTAAATCGAAGATTCAAAAATCATTCTTGAATTTTTATTCATAGCTTCGTCAATAAAATCCTTAAATAGCTCGCTATTCGCGGATTTCCTTTCCTCGCTCTGAATAAAAATTCAAGAATGATTTTTGAAAACGATTTAATCAG
>CAVKMC010000291.1:0-2610 GCA_963657285.1 Agathobacter sp. | reverse complement strand
GACCGGAGGCTTCTGCCAGGCCGTCGCTGCCGAGATTCAGGATGTAGGTGAGCGCACGAATCATGACGAGGAAATTGCCGTAGAACATTTTCACCTGCCCGAAGGACTGCTCCGGCTTTTCGAAATGATAGCCGTCCTCTTTCTTCACCACGATGGGAGACGGCAGGAAGGGCGCCAGGATTTCCTTGCAGCCCACCGGTCCGCTCCCCGGGCCGCCGCCGCCGTGAGGGGTAGCGAAGGTTTTGTGAAGATTGAAATGGACGCAGTCAAAGCCCATGTCGCCGGGGCGCGCGCGGCCTACGATGGCGTTCAGGTTCGCGCCGTCATAGTAGCAAAGGCCGCCGGCATCGTGAATGATCTTAGTGATTTCCAAAATGTTCGGGTCGAAAATACCCAGGGTGTTCGGGTTCGTCAGCATGAGGCCAGCGGTGTCATCGCCTACGGCTTCCTTCAGCTTCTCGATGTCTACGCCGCCTTTTTCGTTAGATGGTACAGACACCACTTCGAAGCCTGCCATAGCCGCAGACGCCGGATTTGTGCCATGGGCGGAGTCGGGAACGATGATCTTCGTTCTCTTCGTGTCGCCGCGGGACAAATGGTAGGAGCGGATGAGGAGGAGGCCGGTGTATTCGCCGTGGGCTCCGGCTGCGGGCTGCAGGGTGAAGCCGTCCATGCCGGCGATGACCTTGAGACTTTCCTGCAGGGTGTACATCATTTCCAAAGCGCCCTGTACGGAGGACTCCGGCGCCAAGGGATGGATATCTGTGAAGCCCGGAAGGCCACAGGTGATTTCATTCACTGCCGGGTTATATTTCATGGTGCAGGAGCCCAGGGGATAGAAGCCATGGTTCACGCCGAAGGTTTCCTTTTCCAGTGCTCCATAGTGGCGGTCGAATTCCACTTCGTCCAGCTCCGGTAGGTGCAGCGTCTTCTCGCGGAGAGGAATATCCATGGAACAGGATGGTACGTCAGACGCCGGGAACAGGTCCATCTGATGGCCCTTGTGGGAGCGTTCAAAAATCAGTTCCATTTTATTCATCTCCTTTCAGAATGGAAATCAGCGCATCGATTTCATCTTTGCTATTCATTTCGGTAGCGCACCAGAGGATCTTGCCGTCTACAGCCAGGCCGCCTAAGATGCCATGGGCTGCCAATTTCTTTTCGACCTCCGCCGGATCCACCGGGGACTCGGTGAGGAATTCGTCGAAGAATGGCTTGTCATAGACCTTTTTAAACCCGATCTTTGCGAGCTCGCCAGCCAGGTAATGGGCCTTGTCATAGCAAAGGGTGGCTACGGTCTTCATGCCGTCAGGACCAAGAGCGCCCAGGTACGCGCCGGCGGTCATGGTGCAGAGAGCTTCGTTGGAGCAAATATTGGAGGATGCCTTTTCGCGGCGGATGTGCTGCTCTCTGGCCTGCAATGTGAGAACGAAACAGCGACGGCCGTCATGGTCCACCGTCTCGCCGACGATGCGGCCCGGCAGCTTTCTCATCATCTTTGCGGTGCAGGTCATGAAGCCCATGTAGGGGCCGCCGAAGGAGAGCGGCATGCCCAGGGCCTGGCCGTCACCTACCGCGATGTCTACGCCATACTCGCCCGGAGTCTTCATGACGCCCAAAGCGATAGGAGAAACGCTCATGACTGCCTTCGCACCGGCTTCATGAGCAGCGGCGGTGATGGCATCGCCGTCTTCAATGAGGCCGTAGTAGTTCGGGCTCTGGAAATAGACCATCGCTGTGTCAGCGGTGAGATTTCCTTTCAGCGCATCCAAGTCTGTGGTGCCGTCCTTCGCCGGTACCTCTACCAGCTCCACGCTACGGCTTTCGCAATAGGTTTTCATGACAGCGAGCACCTCCGGATGGATGGCGCCGCACACCAGGACCTTGGATTTCTTTCTTTCCTGGCACATGAAAATGGACTCAGCAGCCGCCGTCGCGCCGTCGTACACAGAAGCATTGGACACATCCATGCCGGTGAGCTGGCAAATCATGGTCTGGTACTCAAAAATGGACTGCAGGATGCCCTGGCTGATTTCCGCCTGGTAAGGCGTGTAGGTGGTGCGGAAGGCTTCCTTATTGATCACCTGCTGCACGATGGCCGGGATATAATGGTTGTAAGCGCCGGCGCCACGGAAGATGGAGGAGAAAATTTCATTTTTCCCTGCCATGGCTTTCACAAGGCGCAGCACTTCCATCTCGCTTTTTCCTTCCGGGAGAGGGAGTTTTTTCAGATAAACTTCTTTCGGCACTGCCTGGTACAGCTCGTCCAAAGAAGAAAGTCCGATTTCATGAAGCTCTGCCTCTGTCTCCGCCGGAGAACATGGTACATAGCTTCCCATTCTTATTCCTCCCCGCAGGTTTTGCAGAATTCTTCGTATTCTTCAGCAGACATGAGCTCTTCTTCGTCAGACACTTCTTTTACTTTGATGAACCAAGCGCCGTAAGGATCGCCGTTCACCGTTTCCGGAGCGTCCAAGAGCTCTTCATTAATTTCTGCTACCACGCCGGTGACCGGGCTGTAGATGTCGGAAACAGCTTTGACGGATTCTACATCGGAGAAGGATTCGCCCTGGGACACCTCATCGCCCACCTCCGGGAGATTTACGAAAA
>CAVKMC010000290.1:0-2645 GCA_963657285.1 Agathobacter sp. | reverse complement strand
GTTCTTCCTCGCCGTCATGACAGTGGCAGTGATGCTCGCTCTCGTCCTCGTGGCAGTGGCAGTGATGGTGCTCTTCTGCATCAGAAGCCACAGCGCCATCGCCGTAGAGGTAGGCCATGTCGTGGTCGTGGTTCTCATGGGCTTCGTCAAGGATCACATTGAAATCGCAGCAGGCGATGCCCGATTTCTGCACGCCGGAAATTTCAATGGAGAATCCATCTGCGGGGATGGAATTCATAGCCGCTTCCAAAGCGTCCAAATCCGCCCCCAAATCCAGCATGGCGGCCACAAACATATCTCCGCTGATACCGGAGGAGGTTTCTAAGTAGATGCTTTTTTTGCCCATTTGTTTCTCCCTTCGAGTTGTGAAATATTGATAGCGCGTTTCCCTGCCTCGTCATAGCTAGGAGCTTTGAGCTTGGAGCTTGGAGCCCGGCTAATCTCAAGTAAGCATGCTTAGCGAAGACGCAATGTCTCTAACGCTTAGCATGCCTACTGACGCCAATAAAGCTCCAAGCTCCTAGCTATGAGGGAGCAGGTACGCGCGCTTACCCCTTGTGGCCCTCCGCGAGCCGATTGATCTGCGTGGCCACGTAGCCGGCGCCGAAGCCGTTGTCTATATTTACCGTGACGATGCCATTGGCGCAGGAATTGATCATGGTGAGAAGCGCCGAGAGGCCGTGGAAACTGGCGCCGTAGCCTACGGAGGTGGGGACGGCGATGACCGGATTTCTCACAAGCCCGCCGATGACGGAGGCCAGCGCCCCTTCCATGCCGGCCACGGCGATGACGCAGTTCGCGCTGCGGACGATGGCCTCCTTGGAGAGGATGCGGTGGATCCCGCTGACGCCCACGTCATAGACTCGCTCCACGTGGGTGCCGAAGTATTCCGCCGTCTGCGCCGCTTCCTCGGCCACGGAAATATCCGCCGTGCCGCCGGTGCACACGGCGACGCAGCCGATGTGCTCCTTTTCTTTTTCCAGCTTCAGGATGTGGGACACCGGGTCGTAGGAAATATCCGGCAGGAATTTCTTCACCACCTCGTACTGGTGCTCCGAGGCGCGGGTGCCGAAGACCTCGCCTTCCACCTCGTAGAGCTTTTGGAAAATATGGCCGATGAATTCGTCCGATTTCCCCTGGCAGTACACCACCTCCGCAAAGCCGGAGCGCGCCCGCCGGTCGGTGTCGAGCTTGGCAAATCCCATTTCCTCATAGGACCGCTCTGCCGGATTCTCCCGGATCAGAGCCTCCGCCTCGCCGATGGAAATTTCACCGGATTGTACTTTTTGTAATATAGATTGGATTGTCATTCGTTCTCCTTTATTTGAGGGACAAGGCCCGCGTACCTGCTTCGACATAGCTTTGAGCTATGAGCTTGGAGCTTGGAGCCTGGCTGAAGTCCAGTAGACACGAAGGGCGTTGGAGTCTTGGGACAATAGGTAAATGCACGGGTTCCTGGGTACTGCCGTTTAGTATGCCAACTGACACCAATGAAGCTCCAAGCTCCGAGCTCCAGGCTCAAAGCTACGGCGATACCGGTACGCGGATATCCCAAGTCTCTAACGCTTAGCATGCCCACTGACGCCAATAAAGCTCCAGGCTCCTAGCTCCCAGCTCCTAGCTATGGCGAAGCAGGTTCGCGCGCCCCGCTCCTAGTCCATCGACCCCGACCGGAATCCTTCCAGGTCCAGGGTCACGTAGCGAAAGCCCAGGGATTTGAATCTCGCGGTGACGACAGTGCGGAGGGCGAGAAGCTTCTCCAGCTGTGTGGGGAGGACCTCGATGCGGGCGATGTCGTCGTGGCAGCGCACGCGGAACTGGGGAAAGCCCAGGTCGTAGAGGTATTGCTCCGCCGTTTCCACAGCCCGCAGTTTTTCTTCCGTGATGCGGCTGCCGTAAGGGAAGCGGGTGGCGAGGCACGCGAAGGAGGGCTTGTTCCAGGTGGGGAGCCCTTCCTTCTCGGAAAGGATGCGGATTTCTTCCTTCGTGAGCTTCGCGTCCTTCAAAGGACTCACCACGCCCAGCTCTGCCAAGGCCTTCATGCCCGGGCGGTAGCCCTTGGTGTCGCTGAAATTCGTGCCGTCGATGATGTAGGAAATATGGTGTTCCTTCGCCAGGTCCCCCAGGGAGGAGAAGAGATAGGTCTTGCACCAGTAGCAGCGATCCTTCGGATTATCCGCAAAGCCGGGGGCAGCGAATTGATTTCTTTCTACGATGAGATGGGAAAATCCGCGGGAAGCGCAGAATTCCTTCGCCTCCTCGATTTCCCGAGCCGGCACGGAATTAAGCTTCATGGTCACCGCCACGGCTTTCTCGCCCAAGACCTTCGCCGCTTCGTGCAAAAGAAATGTGGAATCCACGCCGCCAGAAAACGCCACGGCCACAGAGCCCAGCTCCTTCAGATGCGCCTCCAGAACTTTTTGTTTTTCTAAAATGGATGGTTCGATCATTTGATTTCCTTCTTTGTCATATAGTCGCCCCGACTGCAGGCGCGGGCCGGCAGGAATGGATGGGGCGTGAGTTGTAATCTTTATTATAGCATAGGTGGGGAGAGGTAGTGCGGCTTACCTGCCTCGCCATAGCTTTGAGCTAGGAGCCTGGAGCTTGGAGCTTCATTGGTGTCAGTTGGCATACTAAACGGCAGT
>CAVKMC010000289.1:1085-2645 GCA_963657285.1 Agathobacter sp. | reverse complement strand
TCTTAATTTGTGCGCCGCACCACCACTCCTCACTCCTAACTCCTAACTCCTCACTTTCACCCAGCACGCTTTGAACTCATAACAAAAAGCCGCCAGCTTTCGCTAGCGGCTTTTTTCGCGCTTAAAATTTCGACCAATCGTGATTGTACACATCCCAATTCTTTTGTCTCTTGAGATACTGGATGCTCTCTTCGATATCGTCCAAGAGAAGCTCTTTGTCCCTGGGGAGGGTGGCGGCCAGGCGGATGTAGTTGGACACGTGATTGCTTCGGAAAATCATGTGCTCCGTTTCCGGAAGGTCCAGGTGCTCTACCATGAGCTTCAGCTCTTCCATGAGGCCGTAAGGCGGCAGCGGATGGAATTCGCCGCGCTCGAACTGCGCCTTCAGCTCGCTGCCCCGATAGAGCATGAGAGAGAGCGCCGAGAGATGGGTCGGCTTGATTTCATTGATGGCGTGGGCCGTGGCCAGGGCGTGGCGCTCACTGCCCTCCTTACCCGCGATGCCCAGGATGACCATGATGGAAAGATCCATCCCCGCCGCCCGGACGCGCTTGCCCACCTCGATGGACTGCTCGCCGTTCACGCCCTTGCGGATGTCCTTCAGGGTCTGGCTGTCGCCGCTCTCCATGCCGTAGTAGAGCATGGTAAGCCCGGCCTTGCGAAGCGCCGTGAGCTCGTCCAAGGATTTCCTGAGAATATCTCCCGGCGCCGCGTAGGAGGACACCCGCTCCAGGTTCGGGAAATATTGGCGGAGTGTTTCCAAAATTTTCAAAAGTCGATCCGTCGGCAGCACCAGCGCATCGCCGTCGGCCAAGAATACGCGTCGCACGCCCTCGGCGTCCACGGAGTACGCCATAGCGATCTGCCGCATGATCTCTCCGTCTGTTAATTTCTCAAACTTCACGCCGCGATACATATTGCAGTAGGTGCAGCTATTGTGCGCGCAGCCCCTCGTCACTCGAAGGATAAAGCTCTCCGCCTCGCTGGGCGGACGGAATACAGGCGTGTCCCAGGAATCAAAAAATAAACCGGCCATTGGTATCGTGTCCTTTCGTTAACTTGTAGTAGTCGGTAGTCGGTGGTCGGTAGTCGGTTCGCACTTGACACTCTCCCACATATCGTTGGCATCTCTATGTGTTCTCTGTCGTAAATGCGCCCCGACTACCGACTACCGATCACCGACTACTAACTTATCACATAGTAAATTTTCTATATGATGATTGTACGAAAGAAAAAGCCAAAAGTCAACCACATATTTAAAATTTTTTATGTGTGTTATAATAGAGGCGTATTTAATGATTCGTTTCGTAGTCAGTGGTCGGTAGTCGGTAGTCAGTTCGCATTTAACTGCTTGCATTACTTCCCCTTTTTCCGTTATCGCTTATAAGTAGTCGGTGGTCGTAGCATCTCTACCTGTGCACTATCGAAAGTCGCGTACTGACTACCGATTACCGACTACCGACTACTAAAACGACACAGCCACAAAAAGGATCCCCCTACATGATAACTGAAATCGCATACGCCAAAATCAACCTCACCCTATCGGTCTGCGAGAAGCGC
>CAVKMC010000289.1:0-1075 GCA_963657285.1 Agathobacter sp. | reverse complement strand
CCTCTACTGTATAACATGCCTACTGACTCCAGCCGGGCTCCAAGCTCCTGGCTCCAAGCTCCTAGCTATGTCGAAGCAGGTAAGCACGTCCATGCCCCTTATCCCTGAAACCAACAAAGCCACAAAAAGGATCCCCTACATGATTACTGAAAACGCTTATGCCAAAATCAACCTCACCCTCTCGGTCTGCGAGAAGCGCGCCGATGGGTATCACAATATAGATAGCCTCATGCATAGCATCACCCTTGCCGATACCGTCACCTTAGAGAAGGCCGAGGAGATCACCCTTTCTCTCACCGAAGGGGACGCGCCGCTGGGAAAAGAGAATCTCATGGTGCAGGCGGCGGAATTATTTTTCAAGGAAACAGGCATTTCCGGCGGCGCATCCATGACCCTTGCCAAGCGCATCCCATCGGAAGCCGGCATGGGCGGCGGGTCGTCAGATGCGGCGGCGGTGCTGCGCGGCCTCGCGCGTCTCTACGGGCCGGAGATTTCTTTGGAAACCCTAGCGGCCTGGGGCAAGACCCTGGGCGCCGACATTCCCTTCTGCGTCATCGGCGGCGCCGCCCGCTGCCGGGGCATTGGCGAAAAGCTCACGCCCCTTTCGCCATGGGCGGGGCTCCCGCTCGTCATCACCCGCCCGCCGATTTCCGTTTCCACCGGCAAAGCCTACGGCCTTCTCGATCGCATGACCAAGCGGCCGAAAAATACCACCGAGGAAGCGGTGCGCGCCCTTCGCGAAAGAAATCCGGTGGCTCTCCGCGCTTCTCTCTCCAACGACTTCGAAGCCGGTCTCTTTCCTGTAGAGCCCATCCTTTGGGAGACGTCGGCATACCTCCGCACCCTGACGCCCCACGCCCTCATGACCGGCTCCGGCTCCGCCTTCTTCCTCCTTTGCGAAGATGAAAAAGAGCAGCGGGCTCTCTATGAGCGGATCCGAGAAGAGAGACCTGAGTGGTTCGCGGCTCGAGCACAGACATGCTGACTTCCTGCTTCGTCATAGCTTTGAGCCTGGAGCTAGGAGCTTGGAGCTCTGCTGGTGTTAGTAGGTATACTATACAGTAGAGGCGGGAGT
>CAVKMC010000288.1:0-2654 GCA_963657285.1 Agathobacter sp. | reverse complement strand
TGAGGAGTTAGGAGTGAGGAGTGGAGGTGCGCCGCACAATTCATAAAGCGGCGCAAGTTTTGAAATAAGGCAAACGCATTTGGTTGCTGACTCATTTCCTTGAACCGTTAATACCCATCAGGACACGGTGAGAAATGGTAAAGCGGCAGTCAGCGATGAAGCAACATATGGCTACCTTTCTCAATCCTTAAGCATGCCGGTTAACGGTTACACGGTTAGCGGATAACGGTAGCGAAGAATCTGGTTCGCGCGCTGACTTTTCAAACTTGCGGCGCTTCTTAATTTGTGCGCCGCACCTTCACTCCTCACTCCTCCCTCCTAACTCCTCACTTTTTTGAACCCTTTTTCGTTTTCTTCTTCGAGTGAGACTTCGACTTCGCGGACGTCCTTGTCTTTTTCTCCAGGTTCAGCGGCGAATGGATTTCTCCCATCACGAAGTCCACTTCTCTTCTTTCCTTATCTGCCTTCACCAAGGTGACGCGGACGGGCATACCCATGGAGTAGGTCTTCCCGGAGAAGCGGCCCTTCAGGGTCATGGTGTCTTCCTGGTAGATGTATTCATCATCGTCCATGGATCCCACATGAATGAGACCCTCCACGCCATTATCAAGGCCCACGAAAATGCCGAAGCGGGTGATGCCGGTCACATGAGCATCAAATGGCTCGCCCACGAAGGGCACCATGTACTCGGTCATCTTGAGATCCATCACATCACGCTCGGTTTCCGTAGCATTCTGCTCGGTCTCGGAGCAATGGTCTGCCGCGCGAAGGAGGAATTCCGTCTGCTTCTTCAGCTGTGATTTATTGAGGCCATCAGAAAGGGCCTGACGAATCAAGCGATGCACCATAAGGTCCGGGTAGCGACGGATCGGCGAAGTGAAATGGGTATAGCACTGGCTGGCGATGCCAAAGTGGCCCTCGTTCTCCGTGCTGTAGCAGGCCTGCGGAAGGCTTCGAAGCGTCATCACCTGCACCACCACCTCGATGTCCTCCCCCTTCACTGATTCCAAAAGCTTCTGCATATCCCTTGGCTCCGGATCCTTGGGGATGGAAATCTGAGCGCCCATGATGGTCATGAGACGTTTCAGGGAATTCAATTTCTCTTCATCCGGATGCTCGTGGACGCGATAAATGGAGGTATGCCCTGTCTTTTCCAGGAAACGAGCCACCGCCTCATTGGCTGCAATCATAGCGTCTTCGATCATCTTTTCCGCGTCGCTTCTGATTCTCTTCTCGATGCGAAGCGGCACGCCGGCTTCATCGAGGATGATTTTGTATTCAGGGAAATCAAAGTCCAAAGCGCCTCGGCGTGTGCGATCCGCGCGAAGAGCGTCAGCACATTCCTTCAAATCCTCCAGCATCGGAAGGAATGGCTTCAAATCCTCCGGCGCGATACCTTCCTGGAAGGCCTTATTGATTTCCGGATAGTTACAACGCCGCGCCACGCGGACCATGGAAGGCGTAATGATTTCCGTCTTCACCCTGCCATCCGGCGCCACATCCATGACACAGGACATAGCATAGCGATCCTCGTCATGGTTCAAGCTGCAAAGGTCATTGGACAGCTGGAAGGGCAGCATAGGGATCACTCGGTCTGCCAAATACACGCTGGTACCCCGGTGGTAGGCTTCGTCATCCAGGGCTGACCCCTTGGTCACATAGCGGGACACGTCAGCGATATGGACGCCCAGCTCGAAGTGGCCATTTTCTTTTTTCACACAATACACTGCATCATCCAGATCCTTGGAATCCGGGCCGTCGATGGTGACGATGGGCTGGTCACGGAAATCCTTGACCCCCTTCTCCGGCGCGATGGTGCGAGGCAGCTTCTCCGCTTCCTCCATGACGTCGTCCGAAAATTCGTGAGGCAGCCGATGCTGCGCCACGATGATGTCGATGTCAAGACCCTTGTCGCCTTTATAGCCCAGGACCTCGGTGACCTTGCCTTCTGCATCGGTCCACTCACCGGGCCACTTGGTCACCTCTACCATCACCCGCGCACCGGTGACAGCTCCCATTTCCTCACCCGATGGAATCTCGATGTACATGTCCACCTTCTCATCGATGGGCACCGCTTCGCCGCCATCGGCAAACATTTCGTAGGTGCACACGAAGCTATCGTTCGCGCGCTCCAAGACCTCAAGCACCCGGCCCTCCACATTGTGGCGACCGGTCTCGCCCTTCATGGTCTTCACCCGCACCGTGTCATTATTCACCGCGTTCAGATGATCTCTATCGGAAATATAGACATCCTCGTGGTCTTCATCGGTGAGCAGAAATCCGAAACGACCATAGGACTTATACACGCCCTCCAGGATCGTCCCCGGCTTGTAAGACAGCAGCGTTTTCTTTTCTTCCATTCTATTCTCCTATATATTTCTTATTTAATTTTGCGTCACTTCACACGCGAAGAGGTCCGTGACAAAGGTTCAGGGTTCAGGGTTCAAGGGAAGGTACGCCGCATCAAGTAAAAAAACGGCGTGAAATTTGAAATATAGAAAATGTGAATCCACTTTTTCAAACTTGCGGCGCTTTCCAATTTGTGCGCTGCACCTCCCCTTGAACCTAAATACTTGAACCTTGAACCTTTTGCGTTTCCCTAATAAAAAAAGGCTTGCAAACGATGCAAGCCCCTCTACGGTTCATCAGAAAGT
>CAVKMC010000287.1:0-2690 GCA_963657285.1 Agathobacter sp. | reverse complement strand
GCCCTGGTGGGTGCCGCGGATCACTTTATTCGAAAGGACGCCTTCGATGTCACTGGTATCCTTCTCGAGGCCCACATCGATGAGGTACACCGGCGCCTCCATGGAGCGAGCCAGTACATTCACCGGGCCCATGCCGCCGGCCACCAGCTTCATTTCATCATGAGAGAGCTGCCCCTTGGTCTTGTTCTCGCCGTCCACGGCCGTGTCGCCGCCGAAAATGACGATGGCTTTATTGAGGTAGGTGGGCTTCACTTCGCCGGTGATGCCGGCGATGCGGACCGCCATGTCCTCCAGCTTGCCCAAAGAGTGGAGCGGCTTAATGAGGTTGTCCACATAGAGCTGACAAGCCTCCATGATTTCCTTGTTCAATTCCGGAATCTGACTCATTATGCCTTCACCCCCAGCTCTTCTTTGGTCGCACATTCTCTGTAAACGGAAATGGCCAGGTCCAGCATTTTCTTCTGGATGCCGGCGCCGATGGATTCGCCGAGGCGGAAATCCAAGTCAATATATTCAGAGAGCCCCAGAGCGGCCAGAGATTTCTTATGAGCCTGCTCCAAGGATAGGTGAGACGCCATGAGGTAGTCCGCCACCTGCGGGCACAGAGCCTTCGCGATGAAAGCGCTGGCGGTGGTATTGAAGCCATCGATGATGGTCAAGGCATGATTTGCGGCAGCGCCCAGGATGACGCCGGTGAGGCACCCAAATTCGAAGCCGCCCACCTTCGAGAGCACGTCGATGCCGTCGGTGGGATCCGGATGGTTCACATCGAGAGCCTTCTGCACCACCTCCACCTTGTGGCGGAGACGTTCATCGGAAATATTGGTGCCCCGGCCGGTTACCTCGATGGCGTTCCAATGATTGAAAGCGCCTAAGATGCAGGCCGACGAGGTGGTATTGGAAATCCCCATTTCTCCGATGGTGAAAACCTGGTAGCCCTTCCGCGCATTTTCCTCGGCAATCTCGATACCGATTTCAATGGAGCGGATCGCTTCGGTGCGGCTCATGGCCGGGCCTTCGGAAATATCCTTCGTGCCCCAGGCGATTTTGCGATTCAAAAGATTGGGCGTATCGCTCATGTCGTAATTGATGCCCACATCCACCACCACCATATCCATGCCCGAGTAGTAGGCCATGGCGTTGGCAGACGCGCCCTTTGCCACCACGTAGGCTCTCGTCATGCCCACGGTGGTAGCCTGGGGATACGCCGACACGCCCTGCTTGTACACGCCGTGATCACTACAAGCGATGACCATGCAGCCTTTGGGAATCTCCGGCATTTCCTCTCCGGTGACACCGATGTAGCGGGTCACCATGTCTTCCATCTTGCCTACATTTCCCATGCCCAAGTACAAATCTCGCCACCGCTTCCCGGCGGTCTCCATGGCGTCTTGGTGGAGCGGATGAATGCGATCTATCGTATCATCTAATAAGCCCATATTTCCTCCTAATTCTATGTTAATTATCATATCACGAAACTGGAATATTTGAAACAAAAATCCGCTCTTATTATAACAACGAAAAGGGATAAGGGATAGGGGATAAGGCGTGCTTACCTGCTTCGTCATAGCTAGGAGCTAGGAGCTGGGAGCTTGGAGCTCTATTGGCGGCAGCTGGCATGCTAAGCGGTAGAGTCGTAAAGCACACGCGCACATGCTTTCCTTGAACTTTCGCCGCCAAACGTCTCGCCATGCCAAGGCCATTAAAAGCGCGTGTTCCTTGCGTTTAGCGCCAAGCATGTCCACTGACACTAAAGAAGCTCCAAGCTCCCAGCTCCAAGCTCCTAGCTATGACGAAGCAGGTAAGCGGCTCCCTTTCCCCTATCCCTCTTTTGCCAAAACTGTTAGAATAAAGAAAAATCGATCAATCGAAAGGAGCCCTCTATGATGAAAAAAATTTTGATCGCCATCGCCGTCGTCCTGGCCTGCTTACTGGGATGGTATTTCTGCTACTGGCAAAATACGCCGGCCTATGCCGCCGGAGAAATTCAGCAGGCGGTGCAGAAGAAGGACATCGAGCTCTTCGAGAAGCGGGTGGATCTGAATCGGGTCTACTCCTACGCTTTGGATGACATGCTGGCGGAATTTTCCACTGACGGCCAGCGGGATCATCGGCTCGTCGCCACCTTGGTGAAGAGCATCAAGAAGGAAGTGGTGAAGGAGCTCATCCGGCAGACAGAAATCAAATTCAAAGAAGAATCCTCCGATTCGAAATCTCTCCTCGATAAGCCGGTGAAGACCCTCATCGCCTACGCCGGCTCGTCCGCCCTCTCGCTCACCGATATTTTCCAGGTGGAAGAGAAGGACGGCATCGCCATGGCCTACGTGAAGCTCCACGACAAGGATCTCCAAAAGGATTTCACCTGGCAGGTTCAGATGGAAAAGGACGTGAATGGAAACTGGGCCGCTACCAGAGTGGTGAACTTCAAGGAGTATTTGAAGGAAAGGATCGCCGCGAAGGGATAGAGGTTTAGTAATTAGTGGTCAGTAATTAGTAATCGGTGGTCGGTGGTCGGTAGTCAGGACGCGTTATGCCTTCTTTGGGAAGAAGGTGCCCGCAGGGCAGATGATGGTTGACTCGGTAGTCGGTAGTCAAGCTGCTATCTCATTCACGCCTTTACCCCCTTCCACCGGAAGTAATGCTATTAAGTTAAGCAGTTTAAATACCAGCAGGTAAAATAATTACTTTAC
>CAVKMC010000286.1:0-2737 GCA_963657285.1 Agathobacter sp. | reverse complement strand
ATTTCAAAACTCACGCCGCTTTTTAATTTGATGCGGCGTACATTCCCTTGAACCTTGAACCTTGAACCCTGAACCTAATCAAAGGCTTAACAGCCTTTGATTCAATCTTGTATAATAAAAGGAGCTCCTACGGGAAGCTCCTTTTATTTATGAAAATGGGAATTCTATGCAAATCAATGGGAAACATCTGAAGAAACTCATCGGGACCATGATCCCGATCCTCATCGCCCAGGTATCTACGGTGGGCATGAATTTCATGGACTCCGCCATGTCCGGCCATGTGAGTGCCGACGATCTGGCCGGCGTGTCCATCGGCGCCAGCCTTTTCCTTCCGGTGCTCACCACCGCCATGGGGATCCTGACCGCCTGCACGCCTATGACCGCCCAGCTTCTGGGGAAGGGCGATCGGGCCTCCATCCCCGAGGTGGTGCGAAGCGGCATATACCTCGCCTTCCTGCTCTCGCTTGTAATTGCCGGTGGCTACTTCCTCTTCATCGACGCCATCCTCACAGGCCTTGCGCTGACGCCCACAGTGGAGTACATCGCTCGCTACTACATGATGGCCATGGTGGGCGGCGTCTTCTTCGAAGCGCTCCTGCTGCCGCTGCGCTCCTTGACGGACACCGTAGGCAGCACGTCGATTTCCATGCGCCTCTTCCTCCTGGCCCTCCCCATCAATGGGCTCCTCAATTACGCCTTCATTTTCGGTGAGCTGGGAGCGCCGGCCATGGGCGGCATCGGTGCGGGCATCGCCACGCTCCTCACCTATTTCCTTCTGCTCTGCCTCTTCCTTGCGGTGGTGCTCACGCAGAAGGGCTTCATGGGTAAGGAAATATTTTCTTCTACCAGAAGTCATCTCTCCACCTGGAAGGAGTACATGGCCCTGGGCGTCCCCAATGGCATCGGTATCTTCATGGAAACCAGCCTCTTCGGCTTCATTATCATTTTCATCACCAAGTTTGGCACCGAGGTCATCGCGGCCCACCAGGCGGCCCTCAATTTTTCCGGCCTCATCTACATGCTTCCCATGAGCTGCTCCATGGCCATGACCATCCTGGTAGGCGTGGAGGTGGGCGCCGGACGGCTGGACCGGGCGCGGGAATTCTCCCGCCTCGGGCTCCTCACCACCTTGGCCGGGGCGACTTGCACCATTTCCTTCACCTTCTTCTGCCGCCACCAGATCGCCGCCATTTACACCAATGACGCCGCCGTTCTCGCGCTGGCAGAAACCTTCCTCATCTACTGCGCCGGCTGGCAGCTCTTCGACGACATCGCCGCGCCGATCCAGGGGATTCTCCGCGGCTATAAGGACGCGAAAGTCCCCTCGATCCTCATGGTCATCGCCTACTGGGGCGCCTGCCTCCCCATGGGCGTCTTCCTGGACTTCGTCCTCGGCCACGGCCCCGAATCCTACTGGCAGGGCCTTGACTTCGGCGTAGGCTGCTCCGCGCTGCTGCTGCTCGTGAGACTGTGGCAGATTGAACGTAAGTACAAGAAGTAGTCGGTAGTCGGTGGTCGGATCACGCATACCTGCTTCGCCATAGCTAGGAGCTGGGAGCTAGGAGCTGGGAGCTCTTTTAGCGTCAGTAAGCATGCTTGACAGTAGATGCATGGATGTCGTCGCAACGAAAGATTCTCCCAGTGTAGGCAATGTGTATCTAACGCCAGCATGCCAACTGCCTCCAGCCGAGCTCCAAGCTCCAGGCTCCAAGCTCATAGCTATGGGGAAGCAGTCAAACGCGCCCTATCCCTTGCCCCTTATCCCCATTTTTCAAAGGAGGTCATCATGAAACACATCTTTTTACTTCTTATTTCTTTCCTTTGCCTCTTCTCCCTCACCTGCAAGGCGGGGGATCAGGAGGCTACCAATCAGCGGCTGGGGTACTTTGACAATACCCGCACCGTACTTCTCCTTCCTACGCTTTACCGCTCCGGCAGCGAAGCAGCGGCGTATGTGAACAAGGAAATGAATTCCATTTTCCGCTACCCTTACTACCGCAAGCTGGACAGCACTCCCTATGAAGGGAAGCTCTACGACCTCACGGCTTTGCAGTCCTTAGCCGAAGAAACCGACGCGGACATCGTAGTAATGCCTGTGATCACCCAGTGGAGCCAGCATGCCATCCGCCGCTCTATCTTCTTCGATGGCGACGACATCATCGAGACCCATGCCACCTTTGACATTTACTCCTACAAAAAAGGCGACACCCAGGTGCAGGATGCCAGAAGCTCCTACTGGAGCCGCGATGAGGAAGGCAATGTGAGAAACATTTATATCTTCGACGATATGATGAAAAAGATTTACAAATCCTTCCCCTACCGCCGCGTCCCCACGGATGTGACAAAGAGCCTCTCCGGAAAAGCAGACGAGACGCCGGTGGTGGAGATGGGGCACTGAGTGGACTTAGGGATAATGGATATGGCCCACGTTCCTACCTCCCCATAGCTAGGAGCTTGGAGCTCTATTGGCGTCTTTTGGTATTTAACTGTATTCTGCAAAAGTAAGCAACAGTGCGCTTTATAGCGATGCGTTTGACACGTTTGCTGCCGCAAACCGAGCTCCTAGCTCCTAGCTCATAGCTCCAAGCTCCAAGCTATGACGAAGCAGGTAAGCGCGTCCTTATCCCCTATCCCTTGTCATTAAAAAACTCCCGAAAACGAAAAACGCTTTCGGGAGCTTTTTTATACTTCGAAATATTTCTTGATATAGTCCACGAAAATTTTCACCGGTGTGGAC
>CAVKMC010000285.1:0-2752 GCA_963657285.1 Agathobacter sp. | reverse complement strand
GCGCCGCACCACCACTCCTCACTCCTCACTCCTAACTCCTCACTCCTAACTAAAAAGAGAAGCGCCTTTACCCTCTACTATCCTTTCTGCTATAATGTACCAATGTATCCTTCGGACTTTCACTCCGATGAGATTTTCGGGGACTTCCCCGGTGATGGTAGAAAGCAGCGGCGCGGAGCGCTGGGGGTTAGTAGTCGGTAGTCAGTAGTCAGTAGTCAGTACGTATTTGGCGGAAGCGAGCCGCTACGCATAAATCTTCTTCGCCGAAGTTGTTAGCCATTAGGAAAGTCGATGGTTGTGCATTAGCGGCATCCCTCTCAGAGAAGAGGGCGCGGCGCATTTGACGCAGCAGTCAAGCGCAGCCTGATCACTAATTACTAAACCACCAGCGCTGTACCGCCCTCCTTTCGCAGAAAGGATAGAAAGCAACATGACAGAAAAGAAAAAAGTAGTAGTGGCCATGTCCGGCGGGGTGGATAGCACCTTGACGGCGAAGCTTCTTTTGGAAGCGGGGTACGAGGTCTACGGAGCGACGATGCTCCAGTTTGATGGGCAGGATGAGGAAATCGAAGGCGCCCGGGCTATGGCGGAATTCATCGGGATTCCCTTCCAGGTGGTGGACGTAAGGGAAGCGTACCAGAAATTTGTACTGGCATATTTCATCGACGCCTACTCCAAGGGCATGACACCGAATCCTTGCATGATGTGCGATTTCAAAGTGAAGTTTGGTCTCTTCTATGACGAAGTGAGAAAGCATTTCGACGCACCTTACTTTGCCACCGGTCACTACGCGCGGATTCTCTTCAACCCGGAGCGCGGGAAATATGAGGTCCACAAGGGTCTCGACATGGGGAAGGATCAGTCCTACATGATGTACCATCTGACCCAGGACCAGCTGGCCCATATCATTTTCCCCTTGGGCCGCACCTTCAAGAAGGACACCCGCGCGATTTCCAAGGAGAAGGGACTTCCCACTTACAATAAAGCAGAGTCCCAGGATATTTGTTTCCTGACCAGTGAGAAATCCTACGTAGAATTCTTGCAGAATCACGCGCCCGAGGCTTTCCAGGAAGGGGACATCGTGGATACCAAGGGCCGCGTCCTCGGTCGGCATCACGGCATTCCTTTCTACACCATCGGCCAGCGCAAGGGTCTTGGCATCGCGGCCAAGACGCCGCTCTACGTGGTGGCCTTGAAGCCGGAGAAGAAACAGGTGGTGGTGGGCTCCAACGACGACCTCTTCCGCACTCGCCTTCTGGCTGACGAGCTCCATTTCACCGACGACGTGCCGCCGGCTACGGAATTCCGCTGCCAGGCGAAAATCCGCTACGGCATCCGCGTCCATGATGCGACGGTCACCATCGGAGACAATGGCCGGGCGGTGGTGAAATTCGATGAACCCCAGCGCGCCATCACCAGCGGCCAGTCCGTGGTATTCTACGATGCTGATCGGCTCATCGGCGGCGGGACGATCTTGCGGGGGCTGTGACCTTTGGTAGTCGGAGAGATTTCTTCTTCCACGAAAGTGAGGAGGGAGGAGTTAGGAGTGAGGAGTGAAGGTGCGCCGCACAAATTATAAAGCGGCGCCATTTGGACAGATTGGCACAGGCAGCGCCTTCTCACTTCCGGAGCTTGCCTATGCAGTAATCTATGAAGAACGCAAGAAATGGCGTGGCAATTTCACGATAGCTAAAAGAAAAAGATCAGAACGGATGGCTTTCATCGGTTCTGATCTTTTTCTATTTTCAAGCTCGCGGCGCTTTATGAATTGTGCGCCGCACCACCACTCCTCACTCCTAACTCCTCACTCCTAACTTCAGAGAAAGCGTGGCTTATTTCCCCTTGAATTGTGCCGGCCGTTTCTCCAAGAACGCGGTGATGCCTTCCTTGAAATCTTCAGACGACGAGCATTCGCCCAGGTACACCGCTTCGGCCTTCATGTATTCCTCGAAGCCTTTGTACATGCTTTCGAACATGAGCTTCTTCATATTTCTATAAGCCAGCGTGGGGCCGTGGGTGAGCTTTTCGGCGAAGGCATAGACCGTGGGCATCAGGTCTTCCTTGGTGGTGACTTCCTTCAGGAGGCCGATGTCGTAGGCTTCCTTGGCGGAAACGATGCGGCCGGTGACGAACATGTCGAAGGCCCGGTGGGTGCCGATCATGCGGGGCAGCATGTACACGCCGCCGGTGTCGGGGCACAGACCGATGCCGACAAAGGCCTGCAGGAATTTCGCATTGTCAGCGGCGTAAATGAAGTCGCAGGCGAAGGCGAGATTCGCCGCGCCGCCGGCACAGGCGCCGGAGACGGCACAGATCACGATCTTCGACATTTTCTTCATGTAGAGCACGATTTCCGAAAGCTTGCCCGCCAGAGGTCCCATGGATTCCTTCGCAAAATTCGGCTCATCGCAGTGGGCCTTCATGAAACGGATATCGCCGCCGCCGCTGAAAGCTTTGCCGGCGCCGGTAATGACTACCACCTTCACGGCGTCGTCCGCTTCCGCTTCATGGAGCGCCGCTTCCACCTCCAAGGACATATGCATGTCCAGTGCGTTCAGCGTAGGCGCATAGTCCAGCGTGATGGTGGCAATGGACTTCGAAACTTCGTAATGAATCATTTCGTAACTCATGGGAAACCTCCTTTGGGAAAATAGGGTTATAACTGTAGCGGGTTTAGTAGTCGGTGGTCAGTAGTCGGTAGTCAGTACGTGCTTGACGGAAGCGAGTCGACGAGCGTATGCCTTCTTCGCTG
>CAVKMC010000284.1:0-2761 GCA_963657285.1 Agathobacter sp. | reverse complement strand
TTTTGTTTGTGCGCCGCACCTCCCCTTGAACCTAAATACTTGAACCTTGAACCTACCGCCTTAAATCATATCATGAGCGATCATGTATTCTGCGATCTGCAGGGTATTCAAGGCTGCGCCCTTGCGGATTTGGTCGCCGGATACCCACAGGTTGATGCCATTCGGGTTCACCAGGTCTTTTCTGATGCGACCTACAGCCACGTCGGTCTTGTCAGAGGTGTCAAGCGGCATAGGGTAAATCATATTTTTCACATCATCTACCAATTCAGCTCCTTCGAAGCCGTCGATGGCAGCTTTCACCTGCTCTACGGTCAGCGGTTCTTCGGTTTCGATGTAGATGGATTCGGCATGGCTGCGAGCCACCGGCACGCGGACGGCAGTCGGGGTGACGCCGATTTCATCGTCATGCATAATCTTATGGGTTTCATTCACCATTTTCATTTCTTCCTTGGTGTAGTCATTGTCCAGGAAGATATCGATCTGAGGAATCAGGTTGTAAGCGATCTGATAATGCTTCGGCAGGCTGGCAGACGGGAGGATCTTCGGTTCATAGGATTCGCCCTTTGCAAAAGCAGCCGCTTCGTCATAGAGCTCGTCAATTCCTTCCTTGCCGGCACCGGATACAGCCTGGTAGGTGCTGACCACGATGCGTTTGATGCGAGAGAGGTCATAAATCGGTTTCAGGGCCATCAGCATGATGATGGTGGAGCAGTTCGGATTTGCAATGATGCCCTTGTGCTTGGCGATGTCTTCCGGGTTGATTTCCGGGATGACCAGGGGCACTTCCGGATCCATACGGAAGGTGGAGGAGTTATCGATGACTACAGCGCCTCTCTTGGCTGCTTCCGGAGCCAAGGTCTTGCTGATGCTGCCACCGGCGAAAAGAGCTACATCGATGTTTTCGAAGGATTCCGGTTTCGCTTCTTCTACGGTGTATTCTTTACCGCAGACCATCAGCTTTTTGCCGGCAGAGCGTTTCGATGCCAAAAGCTTCAAGGAAGCGAACTGGAAATTTCTTTCTTCAAACAGACGGATAAATTCCTGGCCTACAGCGCCGGTAGCGCCCAGAACGGCCACGCGCGGGAGTTTACTCATGATGCACCTCGATCAATCTAAATAATTTTCAAGTCCGTATACGAAACCTTTGACTTCTACGACTTTCTTGCAAGCCAGCATGACGCCGGGCATGAAGGATTTGCGGTCCAGGGAGTCGTGACGGAGAGTCAGGATTTCCCCATGGCCACCAAAGAGCACCTCCTGGTGAGCTACATAGCCAGGGAGACGGACGGAGTGAATGGTGATGCCTTCGTATTTACCGCCGCGAGCGCCGGGGAGGCTTTCCTTCGTCTCATCTGCTTCCGGAGCCTGCGTGCGAGCAGCTGCCATCATTTCAGCAGTCAGCTTGGCGGTGCCGGAAGGAGCGTCGTATTTGTGGTTGTGATGGAGTTCGATGATTTCTGCATTTGGCATGTATTTGGAAATCTCTGCGGACACCTTCATGAGAAGCACAGCGCCCAGGGAGAAATTCGGTGCCACCAGTCCATTTACGCCGGCTTTGTCAGCGATAGTGGAGAGCTCTTCTCTCTGCTCTGCGGTGAGGCCGGTAGTGCCGATGACGATGTTTACACCATTTTCCAATACATATTTCGCATTAGCATAAATGACCTTCGGGCTGGTGAAATCGACGACCACATCCGGTTTGACTTTGGCAAAAGCGTCTGCCAAGGAACCGTCGATCACAATCCCATTGTGTCCGACGCCGATTGTTTCGCCTAAATCCTTGCCGGCTGCGCCGATATCCACAGCTCCGCAAATCTCCAATCCTTCCTCTGCGAGAACGGAGCGGACCACTTCACTGCCCATACGTCCGGCAGCGCCATTGACTAATACTTGAATCATAACTAACTCCTCCTTTTATGGCCTCAAAAGGAGATACTTCCCCCTCTGCGGTTAACCAATTTAAAACAATGGTAGTATAAAAATGAAAAAGCGTCAATAGGCGAATTGCAATAATGTCATGGTTTCATGCACTTTTAGGAAATAGGTGGGAGCGCCAGGTGGCGTATGTTTTAGAGATAAGGAATAAGGCATACTTACCTGCTTCACTATAGCTAGGAGCTTGGAGCTAGGAGCTTGTAAGCTCGCCACTCAAGCCGCCAAAAAGTGGGAGAAAAAGTTATTAACCAGAGAAGCGCATAGCCACTTTGTGAATAGCGTAAATACACACTAAGTGTCTCCGCCAGAGCTCCAAGCTCCCAGCTCATAGCTCCTAGCTATGACGAAGCAGGCAAGCGGCCCTTGTGTCCTAATTTAGGACAATAAAAAACAGGGCTTTCGCCCTGCTCCTTATTCTCCTGTTTTTCCGTAGCGTTTGTTGAATTTTTCGATACGGCCACGAGCCTTACCGAAACGCTGCTGTCCTGTATAGAACGGATGGGATTTGCTGCTGATATCAATATTAATCAGCGGGTATTCATTGCCATCTTCCCATTTTACAGTCTGGTTGGAAGTTGCTGTAGAACGGGTCAGGAAAGAGTAGTCAGCACCGATATCACGGAAAACTACTGGATGATAATCCGGATGAAGTCCCTTCTTCACTTGTTGCACCTCATTTCAACTACATAGATAATTCTTTGCTATTATAACAAACGGTATTCTCAAATGCAAGAAGGAAATAAAGAAAATTGAAAAAAGTAGGAAATAGAGAGGTTCAAGGTTCAAGTATTTAGGTTCAAGGGAAGGTACGCCGCATCAAATTAAA
>CAVKMC010000283.1:0-2769 GCA_963657285.1 Agathobacter sp. | reverse complement strand
TTGGAGAAGGGGCGCGCGTTAGCGGAGGATAGAAGTGCCTCGCAAGAGGCACAAACCAGCGAGAGGGGAAGCTGCAAATTTTACACAAATCGCCATTACTTCTTCAAGAGAAAGGTAATGGGCTAAGTGCGCTAGCAACCAAACGCGCCCTGATCACTGACTACTAATCACTGATCACTTTCCATCTTACCTTATCCAGCGTGATCCCGTACACCGCGGCTTGGTAGCCTTCCAGGTCCTTACTGCAGACGGCGAGGTTTTCATCCTCCAGGAGAGGCACCACCGCGGGGTGGTCCAGGAGCTCTTGGCGGATGTGGTCGTAGAGCTTGGCCCGCTCGGCTATATCGTAGGTATGAGAGAGGATATCGAAGTCCTCGTCGATAGCGGGATTTATATAGGAGAAGTGGCTGGCCTGATTCGTAGCACCCCGGCTGTCGAAAAATTCGTAGAGCAGCGAGGTGGGATCCAGATTTCCTAAGCCCCTTGTGCCGATGGAAAGGTCATAGTCTCCCTCCTGCATCATCTTCCGTGAGCTTAGACCATCCACCATGCAGATATTCACATCGAGGCCCAAGTCCTTAAGTTCCGCTTGGATGAATTCAGAAATCACTTTGTAGGGATACCGGTCCATGCCATATTGTGGCAGGAGGAATTTCACGCTGACCCTTTCGTCTCCCAGCACCTCACGGGAGAGACGCTTCGCCTCCGCCGGATCATAAACCGGCGTTTCCACGCGAGCGAAAGGATTCGTACTATTGAGGAAGCTACGAGTCGGCGTGCCATAGCCGGCGAAATAATATTTCACTATTTTTTCTCGATCAATGGCCAGATTCAGCGCCTTCCGCATCCGCTCATCGCTAAAGGGAAAGCGGCCGCCATTGACAGATAGATAGTGAGAAATCGTGGAGTGCGCCGTGTCTACTTGGAAATCTCCCGTCCGCGAAAGCTCCCGCGCCATCATAGGCGTCAGACCTCCCAGGTCCAGTACCCCTTGCACCTCGCCCGACCGCATAGCCGAGTAGCGAGCTTCGGGAGACGTGATGACGCGGACACGGATAATCTCTGCCTTTGCCTTCTCGCCGTGGTACCCATCGAAACGCTTGAGAAGCGTATATTGGTAAGGCACCCGATCCACGATTTCAAAGGGCCCGGTGCCCTTGGCGATGGTGGTGAAATCTCCCGTTTCCTTGTCGAAGCACTTGGGACTGAACATGCAGCTCCCCCATCCCGCCATACGATAAATCAGCATAGGCACCGGCTTCTCGAAGTAGAGATGCACCGTGTAAGCGTCATCCGCCTCATAGCGAAGAAGCCCGGGATAAATGCGGGACACCAAGTAACCATAGAAGGACGAAGGCTTATAGCCCATGTGGGTGACCCGATAGAAATTCGCCTTCACCGCCTCCGCGTCGAAGGGCTCGCCGTCCTGGAAATGGACGCCCTGCTTCAGATGGAAAATCCACTCCGTCTTCTTATCATTGGACTCCCAGGACGTAGCCAGCATAGGAACCGCTTCCCCGTCATCGGAAATACCGACCAGCGACTCCCAGGTCTTCAGGATCACCGTGGAGTAATAGGGATCCTTCTCCCCCGGCGCCAAATCCCGCCCCGCCGCCAGCACGATCTCCCGCTCGCCACAAGGCTCCTCTCCGCAGCCGGAAAGAAGAAGGCAAGGAAGAAGGAGCAGCACCAAGATTTTCCATAGAAACCGCAAAGAGAAACACCTCCGCCTTGAGAAAAAAATTGAGAGAATGAGATATTGAGAAATATGAGATACCAAGATGAGGAGACCTTACTCTTCCACAGTCTACGCTTTTACTTCATAAAAAGAAAGCCGGCCGCCATAAACGACCGGTTTCTTTATCGGATTAGAAGCTCAGCGAGGCCGAGAGCATCCATGTTCTTGGCATAGAAAGCCCGAAGGTAGTGGAGCTGCCACGTCCCATCCAGTAATCCTTATTCAGTGCGTTGTAGCACATAGCCTTGAAGGTGACAGGTACATCAGCGATCGATGTCTTGTAGTCAAAGCCCAGGTCAAGCACCGTATAAGAAGGAATACGAGTAGAGCCAGTCGGAGAATTGGTGTTATCGATATGTGCATCGCCCACCCAAGTCAAACGGCCGATAATGCTCCATGCATCATTAGGTTCATAAATGGCACCAACTACGCCGCTCCATTTAGCTGCGCCATTGATGTACCAACCATCATAGGCACCCTTCGCCGTCTTTTCACGCTTGCCATTCATATAGAGGAGACCACCGGTAACCGTCCACTTATCTGCCGGTTTACCATTGACTGTCCATTCCCAGCCTTTATAGTTATCGCGACCATCAGCAGCGCGATGATACAGGCCATTTCCCAAATTAGTATCACGAATAGTCTGCGTAACAATATCAAAATAGGAAAGGGTGGTCACAATGCGATCAAACTTATACTTGATGCCGATTTCTCTCTGTCTGCTGGTAGATGGGTCAAGTGTATCTCCTACGTTATCATACGTATTATCGCCATTTACTACCACCGCACCTCTGGAGAAGCTCTTGGTCTGGCTCGCATAAATCGCCATGTTTTCATTGGGCTTGTATGTAATACCGAAGGTAGGCAGCCAATTATCGTTCTTTACATCCTGACCAACCTTTAACTTGTTCTGGAAGTTTTCATGCTTATGAGAAGCAGCCAGAAGGACATCCCATTTCTTATAGCTTACAGAATCTGCAATGGTAACGCCTGTGTTTACCTCATTCCAAGATAATTTTGCTGTACGAAGG
>CAVKMC010000282.1:0-2802 GCA_963657285.1 Agathobacter sp. | reverse complement strand
TTTTTGCTTTTACAGACATAATGTTTTCCTTTCTTGATTGAGAATTTGAGAATTTAAGATAATGAGATAATGAGATGATGAGATGGCGTGCGTACCCGCTGCCTCATCGCTAGACTAGACCGCCAGAACAAGATTTCCCGGGTGTAACGCTTTCTGCAAGCTTGTGCAGTAGCCGGCTAGCAGCCAGTAGCCAACAGCTAGAAGCGACATCGATATGTACGCACTGGCGTGCATGTCGTCCTGACTACCGACCACTAAACCGATAGATTACTCCAGTTCCTCTTCGGTGGTGGTGACGACGATGGCTTTGGTGAAGTCGGTCACGTCGGCGCCGTTGGTGGGCTGGAGTACCAGCTTCAGCTTCGCCGCTGCGGTCTTGCATTCGTCAAGAGTGAGGGCATCCTTCGGGTCGGACAGGGTGACGGTCATGGTAGACGCGTCAGAGGTAGCGAAAATAAGATTCAGTTTCTTCATGTGATTTCATCCTTTCTGAAAATAAAGAGATTTCGAAGGGAGCTCGCCGGCCGGCTCTTCACTTGCCCTTCTATCTATATAGTGCCAAAAGGGGCCGAAATTTTTGCCCTTCCTTAAAATTTTTTGCAAAATAAAATGCGCGTACCGGTCTCGCCGTAGCTTTGAGCCTGGAGCGGGGAGCTTGGAGCTTTATTGTCGCCAGTAGGCATGCCAAGCGGTAGAGTCAGGAGAACATGCGCATTTACCTGTTGGTTCTAGACTTCACCGCTAAGCATGCTTACCTGACTTCAGCCGGGCTCCAAGCTCCTAGCTCAAAGCTCCAAGCTATAGCGATACGGGTATGTACGCTCCCTAGTCGCCTAACGCCAGTCGCCGGAGCTCTCCTTCGTGCTGCTTGCACCGCTCGCGGATGCGCTTTTGCTTCCTTGAAATCACGGAGAGCGACTGACCGGTGCGGGCGCGGATCTCGCCGGGGCTCTCGCCCTTCATCCACCAATAGAAGACCGGGTACTGCTGCGGGGTGAGGCCGGCGACGCGGGCGGCTTCCTCCAGGAAATCGTCGTCACCATCAAAGCGCTCCTCGAAGATTTCCTCTGCCTGGCTCTCCAAGGTCAGCTCCTCCTTGCTCTCGTAGCCCTCCGAGTCTCGAAGGCTGTGGAGCTTGCCCCAGCGGATGAGGCGCACCGCATAGCCGGCGAAGCTGGGATTCCTCTGCGGATCGTATCGCGTAAGGCCTTCCAGGAAATAGAAGACCAGGTCCTGCTTGAGGTCCTCCTTGGTCAAAGAATGAAATGAGGTCTTCGCCTCCCTGCCAATCAAGGGCGCGTAGCGGGAAAGCAGGACCTCCCCCGCCGCCTTCTCCCCTTTCTGCCACGCTAACGCCAGACGAACATCTTCAGCGTTTCTTTTTGCATCAAACATATAGTTGCTCTTTCCAGAGCGCGCTCATTTTGTATTTCCGGATGGCCCTAGCATAGCAGAACATTCATTTTCCAGCGAATCGGCTTCGGTGGCTATAAGGTGGGGCAAAAAAGAAAGCGCGGCTGCAGTGCTACGAATTTTTGTTTCATAACACAGCAGCCACGCGAAAAAGGGGGTTAGAGTGGCGGAATGAGAAAATATGCAGATTTAGTAGTCGGTAGTCGGTAGTCGGTAGTCGGTGGTCGGGACGCGATTGACTGCCGGCTCACATTTCCCGTATTCCGCCATTGCCTTAGTAGTCGGTAATCGGTAATCGGTAGTCGGGGCGCGTTTGACCACTTCGTTAAACACGAACCGACTACCGACCACCGACTACCGACTACGAAACTGCCATATTTCCATCGCACCTCTTCCCGCAGACGGTCAGCCGATTGGTGTACTGCCACAGCTTCGCCTCAGGGAAGTCCAGATGATTTCCCCACTGGGCGCACCAGTAGGGCGTGTCCTTCGGCAGGCTAGTGCGGTCGATTTTTTCTGTGAGCCAGTGGTAGCTGGCATAGATGCCTGCTGGAAAGCCCTGGTATTTCATAAAGTTCAGGTAGGCTTCGCAAAGGGCGGTGATGTCCTCCCTCTCCGTGAGGCCCCTCGCCGCCTTCCAGCCATCGGCATCCTCCATGTCGTACCAGATGCCCATAGGAAGGCGGTCGGGAGAGAGGCCGCAGTCTACCAGCACATTGCCGGTGAAGAGCGCCTCCTCCTCGGCCTCCGACTCCGTGCGGGCGTAGCTGTAGTAGTAGACCCCCACAGGGAGCCCGGCGGCGATGGCGCCATTGATATGCTCATAGAAAAGCCGATCCAAGTGCCGCCGCCCCCAGCCCAGGCGGACGATCACAAAGCCGATGCCCGCCGCCTTGATGGCGGAGAAATCCAAAGAGCCATTGTGCTCGGAAATGTCGATGCCGATTGCGTGCTTGATTGTATTCATGTGTTTCCTCCTTTAACTTTTTGACTTAAGGGATAAGGGATAGGGGATAAGGCACGTTTGCCTGCTTCGTCATAGCTAGGAGCTGTGAGCTTGGAGCTTGGAGCTCGGCTGGCGTCAGTAGGCATGCTGAGCGATAGCTGGGTGATTGCCGCTAGTCTAAAAATGCGTCGCCCCTTGGAGAAGCAATGCTATTAAGTTAAGCAGCTTAAATGCCAGAAGGTAAAATAATTACTTTACGCAAGCGTTAAACAGTAGCCCCTTGGAGAAGGGGCGCGCGTTAGCGGAGGATAGAAGTGCCTCGAAGAGGCACAACCAGCGAGAGGGTAAGCTGCAAAACTTTACACAAAAGGTAGTATGCTTGTGGCTAGTGCTGATTATGCGCCTTACGGCGCATTTCTATCCGGCGCTATCGCGCGACCCTT
>CAVKMC010000281.1:0-2820 GCA_963657285.1 Agathobacter sp. | reverse complement strand
ACTAAACACTAAACCACTAACGTCAAACGACTAACTTTCATATTCACTTGCAACTCCCCATAAAAAAATCATATAATGGAAATGATTTTACTTGTGGTAAATCGATATGTTCTATTTCTGAAAGGAGTCTTTTCATGGAAAAGGAATCGGGTCTTTTGGAGCGAGTTTTCCACCTGAGCGAAAACGGTACTTCCGCGAAAACGGAAATAATGGCCGGTATTACCACATTTATGACCATGGCCTATATCCTGGCGGTGAATCCCGCCATCATGAGTGCTGCCGGCATGGACAAAGGGGCTGTGCTGACGGCGACGGCGATCGCCGGCTTTGTGGGCACTATGCTCATGGCGGCTTTTGCGAATTACCCCTTCGCTATGGCGCCGGGCATGGGGCTGAATGCGTTCTTTGCATTCACCGTAGTGCAGCAGATGGGATACACCTGGCAGATGGCGCTTGCCGCTGTATTTGTAGAAGGTGTCATCTTCATCTTCATGTCGCTCACCAATCTCCGTGAGGCGATTTTCAATGCCATTCCTTTGAGTCTGAAAAAAGCGGTTTCCGCAGGCATCGGGCTTTTCATTTGCTTCATCGGTCTCTGCGGCGCGCAGATCATCGTGGGCAACCCGGCCACCCATATTTCCCTCTTCTCCTTCAAGGGAGCGCTCGACGCCGGCGTCTTTGCGACCCACGGCATCACGGTGGTCCTCGCCATCCTGGGCGTGCTCTTCACCGGCGTCCTGATGGCGAAGAATGTGAAGGGAAATATCCTCTGGGGTATCCTCTTCACTTGGATCCTTGGGATTCTTTGTGAAATCTCCGGCCTCTATGTGCCGAATCCGGCTGAGGGCGCTTTCAGCACGCTGCCAAATCTCTCCGCCGGTCTCGCTTCCTTCCTGCCGGCCAGCATTTCCCCGCTGCTCTTCCAGCTGGATTTCTCTCAGCTCATGAGCTTCAACTTTGTTGTCGTGCTCCTGGCCTTCCTCTTCGTCGACGTGTTTGATACCCTGGGTACCTTGATCGGCGTCTCTGCGAAAGCGGACATGCTGGACGCGACGGGCCGCCTGCCCCGCATCAAGGGCGCACTGATGGCTGACGCCGTGGCAACCACCGCTGGCGCAGCGCTGGGCGTTTCCACCAATACCACTTATGTAGAAAGTGCTGCCGGCGTTTCCGAAGGCGGCCGCACAGGCCTCACCGCTGTCACTGTCGCAGTGCTCTTCCTCCTGGCTCTCTTCTTCTCGCCATTCTTCATGGCCATCCCGGCCTTCGCCACCGCTCCGGCGCTCATCACCGTGGGCTTCCTCATGTTCACCGCCGTAGGCGGCATCGATTTCCATGATGTCACCGAAGCCATCCCCTGCTACCTCTGCGTCATCGCTATGCCCTTCGCATACTCCATCGCTGAAGGCATCTCCTTCGGCGTCATCTCCTACACCGTCATCAACCTTCTGACCGGCCACAGAGAAAAAGTCAGCGCCCTCATGATCGTACTCACGATTCTATTTATTGCGAAATATATTTTGCTTTGATAGGAAATACAGCCCGCGCCATTGGTGCGGGTTTTTGTTTTTGAGTAGTCGGTGGTCGGTAGTCGGTAGTCGGTTCGCATTTGACGCCAGCGAATACATACAGGTAATACCGATATATTTGAATAGCGTCAGTCGCGCCCCGACTACCGACCACTGATCACCGACTACTAAACCGCTAGCGTTATTTTCCCCCATTCCCATAAGGAGTCCCCCCTTGAAATCCATTTTCCACCTCATCCTCGCCTTCCTCCTCTTCCTTTCGCCGACGGCTTTGGCGAAGGAGGCGCCTATTATTTCTGCGGACGCCGCCATCATCATGGACGCGGAGAGCGGAAAGATTCTCTATGAAAAGAATGCCGAGAAGAAAGAATATCCCGCCAGCCTCACGAAGATGGTGACTTGCCTCTTGGCGCTGGAGAAGGGCGATCCCTATCGGATGCTCGCCATCAGCGCGAACGCCGCGAATGTGGAGTCCACCTGGCTCTATGGCGGCGAGTGGATCCGCTTGGGCGATCTCACGTACCAGATGATGCTCCTCTCGGACAATGGCGCCGCCACCGCCATCGCCGAAGCCATCGGCGGGAATGTGAATGCCTTCGCCGACATGATGAATGAAAAGGCGAAAGCCATCGGCTGCGTGGGCACCCACTTCGTGAACGCCAATGGCATGCCGGATACCCATCACTACTCCACCGCCAGAGATCTCGCCCTCATCGCGAAATATGGATTGGAAAATCCCAAGTTTCGTGCTATCGTAGGGACAAAGACCAAGCAGGCTCACTACGAAAGGCCTAGAAGAAATCTCACCTGCGGAAATACGAATGAGCTTCTCTACACCTACGAAGGCGCCATCGGCGTGAAGACCGGCTACACCCGCGCCGCCGGAGGGTGCCTCGCCGCGGCGGCTTGTAGAAATGGGAAGACCCTCATCGCCATCGTCCTCCACTCGCGGGACTACGATAGCCGCTTTACCGAAGCCGCCGCGCTACTGGACTACGGATTCGGATTGTAGCCATCTTCTCTGAAGAGGGTGCCCGCAGGGCGGGTGATGCTTCTTTGTAATCAGTGGTCAGTACGCGTCTAACCGCTGCGTCACGCATCACCTCTACCCCCTTCCCCTTTCCTCTGGAGGTAATGCTATTAAGCTAAAAATTTCATGCCGAGGGTTCGCATCGATTTGTGGCTCTATCCTTATGAGAGTAGACCCTTGGAGAAGCAATGCTATTAAGTTAAGTGGTTTAAATACCAGCAGGTAAAATAATTACTTTACTCAAGCGATAAACAGTAGCCC
>CAVKMC010000280.1:0-2856 GCA_963657285.1 Agathobacter sp. | reverse complement strand
GTGGCGCGGTGGAGCACAATCCCATTTCCATCATCGTACCCTGTCATCGCGTCCTGGGCAATGGCGGCACCCTCACCGGCTACGCCGGCGGCCTGGAGCGAAAGGCGTGGCTTTTGGATTTGGAAAAGCGAGAAATTGAGACAATGAGAAATTGAGAAAGCATGTTGCATGCCGCCAAAGCCAAACGCGCCCTGACTACTCACATACCTCCATTCATGCTATAATGTAGTGTATTATGGAGGAACTATATATGAATGAAACCAATGTTATAAATCAAGAAACACTTTCCCTGCCTTTGGCAGCCATGAGAGACATCGTTGTTTATCCGAAAATGACGATTAGCATAGATATTGGCCGCAGCGAATCTGCTGCTGCTGTTCGCCAAGCCATGAAGGTAGACCGCTACCTGGTCCTAGTCATGCAGAAGAACCAGAAGGACGACGTCCCCAGCGCCGGCGACCTCTACGACCTGGGCACCGTGGTGAAGGTGAGCCAGATGCTCCAGCTCCCCGGCGGCATGATCCGCATCCTGGTGGAAGGCGTTTCCCGCGTGAAGATCCTCTCCTGCGCTATGGGTGAGAGCTACATCACCGCAGAGATTTCCGACGCCGAAGAAATCCACTCTCCTGAAGCGGATAGAGAAGAAGCCTTCCGCAGGACGCTCTTGTCCCATTTCTTTGACTGGCTGAGAAATACGAAGCAGGGCCTCCCCAATGACCAACTTGAGCAGCTTCGCGCCATCGAGGACGCCGGCGAGACCGCCGATTTCATCGCGGCCCAGCTCATGATGCCCCCGGCCAAGCGCCAGGAAATCTTAGCAGAGCTGGACATCATCAAGCGCCTCGGCATCGTGCTGCAGCTGGTTCATAAGGAAATCGCCGTAGGCCGCCTGGAAACAGAAATTGAAAAAGAAGTCCGCAAGAAAATGGACAAAGAGCAGCAGGACTACTACCTGCGCCAGAAGCTCAAGACCATCCAGGAAAAGCTGGGCGACACCAAGGACCAGGAAAAAGAAGCTGACATGTACAGAGAAAAGCTGGCAGAGAGCGGCATCCCGGAAGAATACAAAGAAAAAGTTCAAAAAGAAATCGACCATCTGGCTGCTATGCCGCCCATGATGGCCGAGACCGCTGTGGCTAGAAACTACCTGGACTGGGTCTTTGACCTGCCCTGGACCAAGGAAAGCGAAGATCTGCTGGACCTGGCTCACGCCAAAGAAGTCTTAGATGAAGACCACTATGGTCTCACCAAGATCAAGGAACGCATCCTGGAATATCTCGCCGTTCGCGTCCTGGCTCCCGATGCGAAAGCGCCCATCATCTGCTTCGTAGGGCCTCCCGGCGTGGGCAAGACATCCCTGGCTCAGTCCATTGCCCGCTCTATGGGACGCGAATTTGCCCGCATCGCCTTGGGCGGCGTCCATGACGAAGCGGAAATTCGCGGTCACCGCCGCACCTACATCGCTGCCATGCCCGGCCGCTTCATCGAAGCCATCAATCAGGCCAAGACCAAGAACCCCTTGATTCTCCTGGATGAAATCGACAAGGTGAGCTCCGACTTCCGCGGCGACCCGGCCTCCGCACTCCTGGAAGCCCTCGACCCCGAGCAGAACAAAGCCTTCCACGACAACTACATCGACATCCCCTTTGATTTCTCCAAAGTCTTCTTCCTGGCTACGGCGAATTCCGTTTCCACCATCCCCGCCGCCCTCTTGGACCGCATGGAGCTCATCGAACTCACCGGCTACACTGAAGAAGAGAAGCTGGAAATCGCGAAGAAATACCTCGTTCCCCGCCAGAAGGAAAGAAATGGCCTGAAAGCGAAAGACGCCAGCTTCACCCCAGCCCTCCTGAAACGCATCATTCGCAGCTACACCAGAGAGGCCGGCGTGAGAAATCTGGAACGCACCATCGGTGCCCTCTGCCGTAAAGTGGGCAAGAAGATCGTCCTCCAGGACGAGAGCCTACCCACCTTGAATGCGAAAACCATCGAGAAATACCTGGGCCCGGTGAAATTCCTCCCGGCCTCCGAAGAGCACCACGACACCGTGGGCCGCGTGAATGGCCTCGCCTGGACCGCCGTGGGCGGCGAAGTGCTTGACACCGAAGCCGTCACCATCAAAGGCAAAGGAAATCTCATCCTCACCGGCCAACTGGGCGACGTGATGAAGGAATCCGCCGAGACCGCTTACACCTACATCAGAAGCCGCGCCAAAGACCTGGGACTCTCTGAAGATTTCTATGAAACCTTGGACACCCACATCCACCTCCCTGAAGGCGCTGTCCCCAAAGACGGCCCCTCCGCCGGCATCACCATGGCCACCGCCCTCGCCAGCGCCTACACCGGCCGCAAAGTCAGAGGCGACACCGCCATGACAGGGGAAATCACCCTGACCGGCGAAGTTCTCCCCATCGGCGGCCTCAAAGAAAAAGTCCTCGCCGCTCACCAAGTCGGCATCAAACAGATACTCATCCCCGAAAAGAACAAGCGGGACTTGGAAGAAATCCCCAAGTCCGTCCGAGACAACCTCCACTTCGTCTGCGTGAGAAACGTGGAAGAGGTGCTCGAACACGCTTTGGTCTAAGAATCAGCGATTTAGCTTTGGTAGAACAGGGATAAGGGATAAGGCGCGTTTTTCAACCTCGTCATAGCAAGGAGCTTTGAGCTAGGAGCTTGGAGCTCTGATAGAGTCAGTAGGCATATCGTGCAGTAGAGACATAAAGATAGTTACGATTTCTTGCATCATCATAGTCTGGGGCTTGGAGCCTAGGGAAACACTGATTAAATCGAAGAGCCAGAAATCATACGAATTTTTATGCAATACTTCGTCAAAGCAATCCTCAAATAGCTCGCTAT
>CAVKMC010000279.1:0-2865 GCA_963657285.1 Agathobacter sp. | reverse complement strand
TGCATAAAAATAAGGGCCATACATCGAAACAGGACTTTTTCAGTGGCCTCTCCTTTGGAAGGAGGGGGACCGCGTTAGCGGTGGAGGTTGGATAGAAAGTGATCAGTAATTAGTGATCCGTACGCGTTTGACTCTTCAGTCAAATGCGGCAAGTCCTCTTCGCCGAAATAGGTACGACAGGACAACCTTTCAGCGAAAAAGGTATAGGCACCTCGGTGCGATTGCGTCAGATGCGTACTGACCACTGACCACTGATCACTGACCACCAACTACTGATTACAAATTTTTTCCGAAAAATTCCTGGAGCTTGCTTACGGCTTTGTTCACGTATTCCGGTACCCAGTAGGTGCGGATGTGGCTGGCGCCTTCGATGAGGTAGCGTTCCTTATTTCCTGCATGGGTGGCTTTGGCGAAGGCGTCGTCGGTCATGTAGAGGGTGTCCGCTTTCTCGCCGGCGATCATGAGGAGCGGCTGGTCGATGAGGTCCATGCGATCTTCTACGTCGAAGGCCATGAGCTTCATGAAGGATTCGGTGGTGTAGCTGCCGGTGGCGTTGGGGTGGCGATGGGAGAGACCGTAGTATTCGATGCCGTCACGGTAGAGTGTATTTTCCGGAAGCTCTTTCATCTTGGCGCGCAGCTCGTCATCGGTGCTGTTTGGCGGAAGGAAGCCTTCGTAAAGGATTTCTCCGTGGAGCTCTTTATTTCTAGCGTCTGCTGCTTTGGAAAGTCTCCCCGCGATGCCCTGGATGTCTGCGTCTAAGAATCCATTGCGGCGCACGCGGCCGGAGTTGAACATGGAGAGTGTCGCCACGGCTTTGATGCGTTTATCTGTCTGGGCAGCGCCTAGGGTGTATCCGCCGCCGCCGCAAATGCCAAGGGAGCCGATGCGGCTGCTATCCACCTTGGGCAGCGTGGAGAGATAGTCCACCATGCCGCTGATGTCTTCGATGCGGTTCGACGGATAGTCGCGGAGCCGGGGCTCGCCGCCGCTCTCGCCTTGGTAGCGGGCGTCGCAAGCGATGGTGACGTATCCGAGCTCCGCTAAGCGCTGGGCGTAGAGGCCGGCCACCTGCTCCTTGCTGCCGCCATTGGGGTGGGCCACGGTGATGGCCGCATAGGTTTTGCTGCTATTTTCATCATAGTCCGGTGGAAGGTACAGGTTGGCAGAGACGCGGATGCCTTCCACCTCATACTCTACGGGGCGGATATTCACCTTGCTCGGTACATTTTTAGTAATGGCATCGCTATAAACCAAGCCGTAAGGATTTCCATTGTAAGGGGCAGCTGCTTCTGCCATCTGTCCATTCATCATCATCAGACCTCCTAATAAAAGGGCTACGGCTACTTTTTTCTTCATGCTCGCTTTCATGGCTAATACCTCCTTACCAATTTTTCTTTTCCGTTGCGCTATTGTGTTTCGCTTTTCTTTCTTCCACCATACGGACGAACCATTCCACCATATTCGGATCTTGGTGGGAGAAGAAGGAGCTGGTCTTCTTGTCCAAGGCGGCGATGGCTTTCATTTCCTCATCGGTCAAAGAGAAATCGAAAACCTGGAAATTTTCTGCCATGCGCTCCTTGTGGGTGGACTTGGGGATCACGATGATGCTTCTCTGGATGTGCCAGCGAAGCATGACCTGCGCCGGCGTCTTGCCATGGGCCTTGGCGATTTGAGAAATCACCGGATCCGTGAAGGTGCCTCCTCGGCCTTCGCCGAAGGGCGCCCAGGCCTCCATGCGGATGTCATACTTCTCGGCCCACTCCTGTAGCTCCTTCTGCTGATTGAAAATGTGAGTCTCCACCTGGTTCACCATAGGTTTGATGCGGTTGAAGGAAGCGAAGTCCACCATCCGGTCGGCGTAGAAATTGGAAATACCGATGGCTCGGATGGCGCCGATTTCATACAAATCCTCCAGCGCCCGGTATGCGCCATAGGTGTCGGAGAAGGGCTGGTGGAGAAGCACCAGGTCCAGGTAGTCCGTCCGAAGCTTTCGCATGGATTCCATCACCGACTTCTTCGTCTCCTCATAGCCGTAGTGCTCCACCCATATCTTGGTGGTGAGGAAAATTTCTTCTCTAGGCACGCCGGACTTCTCGATGGCGCTGCCCACCTCCTCCTCATTGAAATAGCTCTGCGCCGTATCGATGGCCCGGTAGCCCACGTCCAAGGCGTCGAGCACGCACCGCTCGCACTCCTCCTTCGTCACCTGATAGACACCGTAGCCCAGGATCGGCATGCGCACACCATTATTCAGAGTTACATACTCCATTTGCTATCACCCTTTCTTAAAAACACATTTCTGATGTCTTAAGCATAAAGAAAACGAGACCTCGAAAGAAGTCTCGTTTTGTTATGCAGTATGAACCTGGGAGTTATAAGTGGAAGTGAGGAGTGAGGAGTGAGGAGTGAGGAGTTAGGAGTGGAGGTGCGCCGCATCAATTCATAAAGCGGCGCGAGTTTTGAAATTGATAATCACGGGCTGGTGCTTCCCTATTATCGTTCCCTGTTTACCGTATAATCGTTAACCGGCTCTTTTGCCGATAGAGGGAAATGAAGTACTGCCCCGCTTCGGCGTAGTAGCTTATCGGTCTGATTCCCGCTATCTAAAGCACGACGGCGAACGGTTATACGGATAACGGACGCGGGAAAGTAGGTAAACGCGCTGACTTTCCAAATGAGCGGCGCTTCTTAATTTGTGCGCCGCACCACCACTCCTCACTCCTCACTCCTAATTTGTACCGGTCCTTATTCTTGCTAACTACTCTCTTAGTTCTCTTAGCGTTCGAATTGCCCGTATCAGCTTCCTCACCTTCGGGGCGGGGGACTTGGCGTGGAGGATGCCGTAGGGCATGGCGTGGGTCC
>CAVKMC010000278.1:0-2875 GCA_963657285.1 Agathobacter sp. | reverse complement strand
GATTGTTCCATGTATTTTTTAGAAATTTAGAAATCGGGGCCTCCCCGATGTGTATGTATATAGGAGTTACCAAAATGGCTAAAATTTTAGAACTTACTTTCAATCTGGATGACGGGCATACCATGCTCATTTCTATCCCCTCCCCGCAGGATGGCCTGACCTTAGACACGGTGAAGGAAAAGGCCGCCAAGATCATGCCGATCCTGGAATCCGCAAGCGGCGCTTCCGCTATTTCCCTGAAGCAGGCAAAAATCGTAGAGAGCACCTCTACTGTACTCGAATAAGGAGAATCATTATGGCTACGAAAAAGAATCTGGTCGATCTGAAATTGCAGGTGCAGGTGGAGGACGAATCCAGCGGCACTCTGAAAACAAAAAATCTGAGCTACACCAAAATCAAGCTCACCGCCAGCGATGAGGAGCTCCTCACCGCCGGCAATGCCATCGCCGAGCTGCAGACAAGAAATCTCTCCAACGTCCGCTCCGTGGTGACCGGCGACCTGATAAGCGATTGATTTCAAAGAAATAGGAAATCCGCTCTCTGAGCAATAAAAAAGCGTTCCGAAAGTGGAACGCTTTTTTATTGCGCTTTAGGAAACCGCGCATGCACTATGATGAAGATGATCGTTCAACGAGTACTGACTACTAATCGCTGATCACTGATCACTAATTACTAAATCGAAACGCCAAAAGCCGCAAGCAAATGCCTGCGGCTTTTCCTTATGCCTTATTCTCTTCGTATTTTCGGATTTCTTCCATCAGCGCATCGATAAGCTCCTCCTCCGGCACGCTGCGGAGCACCTTTCCTTTGCGGAAAAGGAGACCGCTGCCCTTGCCGCCGGCGATGCCGAAGTCTGCTTCCCTCGCTTCCCCCGGCCCATTGACGGCGCAGCCCATGACGGCCACCTTGATGGGCTTTTTGAATGCTTGGATTTTTTCTTCCACGATTTGCGCCATTTCGATGAGATTCACTTGCGTGCGGCCGCAGGTGGGACAGGAAATCAGGACCGGGCCATACTGCTGCATGCCCACGGAGCTTAGGATTTCCTTCGCCGCCTTCACTTCTTTCAGCGGGTCATCGGTCAAGGACACGCGAAGCGTATCGCCGATGCCGTCCAAGAGAAGTGCGCCGATGCCGATGGCGGACTTGATGGTGCCGCGGTAGAGCGTCCCCGCTTCGGTGACGCCCAGGTGCAACGGATAGTCTACCTTTTCGGCCAGAAGGCGATTCGCCTTCACCATCATAGGCACATCGGTGGATTTCACAGAAATGACGATGTCATGAAAATTTTCCGCTTCGAGGATCCGCACATGGGAGAGCGCCCCTTCCACCATGCCCTCCGCCGTGGGATGGCCGCCGTAAGCGTCTAAGATTTCCGTGGGAAGGGAGCCCGCATTGATGCCGATGCGGATGGGGATGTGCTTTTCCTTCGCCATGTCCACCACCTTCACCACATTTTCCCGCTTGCCGATATTTCCCGGATTGATGCGGAGCGCGTCGATGCCCTGCTCCATGGCCGTCAGCGCCAGGCGATAGTCGAAGTGAATATCCGCCACCAATGGCACGCTGACTTTGGCGCGCAGCGCGCCGATGGCTTCGGCTGCTTTTTTATCCGGCACTGCCACGCGGATGATGTCCGCGCCGGCCGCGTGGAGCGCATTGATCTGCGCCGCTGCGGCTTCTGTATCGATAGGGCTGAAGGTGCTCATGGACTGGATCGCGATGGGCGCGCCGCCGCCGATTTTTACATTTCCTACCTGTATCTGTCTGGTATTTCCCATAGAAACCTCTTATTTCAACAATTCCGTAATGTCATTGGCCATAGCAAAGATGAAAAGACCTGCCAGGATGGAAATCCCCACGGCCTGGATGTAGATCAGCGCCTTCTTCGGCAATTCTCTTCCCAAAATCGCTTCAAGCAGAATCAGCACCAAGTGTCCCCCATCCAAGAGCGGCACCGGGAGGATATTCAAAAATCCCAGATTCAAGCTCAAAAGGGCGATGAAAAGGAAGAGCGACGTGATGCCGTAGTCTGCCACCTGGGCCGACATGCGGGCCACGCCGATGGGGCCCGACACCTCCGCCTCGCCGCCGGTAATCATAGCGTAAAGGCCGCCGCCCATCATTTTCAGAAGGAATCCGCAGCGTTCAAAGCTCATAGAAATCGCCTGCCCGAAGGTGGTATCGTGGTGCTCCATGTAGGGAGAAATCCCCATGATCGGCCGGCCGTCGCCCCGGTCCTTCGGGATGATGGTGACCTTCCGCGTCTCGCCCTGGTGGTCGATTTCTACGGAGGTGATCCGATTTCCTTTATCCATCAAAGCCGCGCCGATGTCCGTCCATTTTTCCACGGATTTCCCATCGATGGAAAGGATGCGATCCCCCGGCGCGAGGTGCTGCTCCGCCGCCGAGGTGCCTTCTAAGACCGAGCCCACGACAGGGAGATTGGGAAATGTTTGGTAGCCTTCAATTTTGAAGACGGAAATAAAAATCAAAAGCGCCAGAAGCACATTGAAAGCCGCCCCGCCGACGATGACCAGGAGCTTCGCCCACACCGGCTTTTGGTTGAAGGCTCTGGGATCGTCTCGATTTTCATCATCCATGCCGGCGATTTTATTGTAGCCTCCCAAAGGGATGAGACGAAGGGAGTACATGGTATCCCCCCGCTTCGCCGACCACAAAAGGGGCCCGAAGCCGATGGAAAATTCGATGACCCGCATGCCTGTCCACTTGGCCATCAGGAAATGACCACCTTCGTGAACAAATACGATGAGTCCAAAAACGAAAATCGGTGCCAAAATATTTGAAATCATAGGCCATTCCTCAAGATCGACTGCTGCGCCAGCTCACGGGCCTTCTTGTCCGCTGCCCACAC
>CAVKMC010000277.1:0-2888 GCA_963657285.1 Agathobacter sp. | reverse complement strand
TATTTGAAATCATAGGCCATTCCTCAAGATCGACTGCTGCGCCAGCTCACGGGCTTTCTTGTCCGCTGCCCACACATCAGCAAGCTCTGTGACCGCGCGGGTGTCCCAATGCTGCAGCGTATCTTCTACCACATCGAAAATGGAAAGGAAAGACAATTTCCCCCGGATGAAAGCGCGAATCGCTTCTTCATTAGCCGCATTGAAAGCCGTAGTGGTATCGCCGCCGGCCTTGCCTGCGTCAAAGACCATTTGGAGCGAACGGAACACCTTCGTATCCGGCTTCGCGATCAAAATGGAAGTAATCGCCGACCAGTCCACAAATTCATGGGACGGCGACGGAAGCCGGTCCGGATAGGTCAGAGCAAACTGGATGGGAAGGCGCATGTCCGGGAGCCCCAGCTGCGCCATGATGGAGCCATCGTCATACTCCACCATGGAGTGGATGAGACTTTGGGGCTGCACCACCACGTCGATCCTGTCATAGTCCACACCGAAAAGCCAATGGGCTTCGATGACTTCCAAGCCTTTATTAAATAAAGTCGCCGAGTCTAGCGTCACCTTCATGCCCATATTCCAGGTGGGATGCTTCATGGCGTCTGCTACCGTGACGCGGGCCAGCTCTTCCCGAGATTTCCCGCGGAAGGGGCCGCCCGACGCCGTCAGGATGAGCTTATGAATCCCCTTCTTGTCCTGACCCAAAAGGCTTTGGAAAATAGCAGAGTGCTCGCTGTCCACCGGGCGGATCAAAGTGTGATGCTTCTTTGCTGCGGCCAGGACGAGGCTCCCGCCGGCTACCAAGGTTTCCTTATTCGCCAGCGCCAGCTCCTTCCCTGCCTCGATGGCCGCCAAAGTCGGAGAAAGCCCGGCGATGCCTACCACAGAAACCAGCACCAAGTCCACGTCGCCCCGCTTCGTGACTTCTGTCAGCGCAGCCTCACCGATCAAAACCTCTGCATCGCCGTCGTAGCGTTCCAGAAATTTCTTCCCCGCCGCTTCGTCAGTCACCACCACCGCATGGGGATGGAATTCATAAGCCTGCTCCAGGAGCTTGTCTACATTCGTATGGGCTGCAATGACGGAGGCATGAAATAAATCCGAGTGAAGCCTGATTACATCCATAGTCTGGGTACCGATGGAGCCGGTACTTCCTAAAACTGCAATTTCTTTCATAGGCATGTCCTCTAGGGTAAAAAGAAGAGCAGATATTTTCAAGGAAATATCTGCACTATGGGAATCATGATAAACGATTGAGGTTTAGTAATTAGTAATTAGTAATCAGTGGTCAGTAATTAGTAGTCAGTACGCACTTTCCGCTAATTGACCTCCTTCCTATGGAAGGAGGGTCGCCGCGTCAGCGGTGGAGGTTGGCTCAAATATATAAAACCAATTACTGCAAAAGCGCCAGCATCGCTGCCAAGGAGGGCGCCACGAAGAGGAGGCTGTCGAAGCGGTCCATCATGCCGCCGTGGCCGGGAAGAATATTTCCGGAATCCTTAATATCGCAGGCTCTCTTCACATAGGATTCGAAAAGGTCTCCCATAGGCGCCATGATGGCGCACATCATGGAAAGCAGGAGCCCTTCGAGCCAATCATAGTCCACACCGATAGAGAGGATGAGGCCCAAAAGGACACATCCCATCGCGCCGCCAGCGAGACCTTCCACCGTTTTATTGGGGCTGATGTGAGGCGCCATTTTCCGTTTCCCGAAGCGCTTGCCCACGAGATACGCAAAGGAATCACTGGCCCAGGTGCAGATGAGCGCGAGGAGAATCAGGAAAATCCCCGGCTCGATGGATACCGCGCCTGCCGGCAGCAGCTCCTCGCTGCCGCGAAGCAGCGCCAGCGTGCCGAAGCCGACGCCGAAGTACACGGCCCCAAAGGCGGTATAGATGAGGCCCGTCATGCTTTCCTTCTTGATGCCCAGGATGAGATACAAAAGGAGCACGAAGGTCAAGAGCACGGCGGCCATGAAGATTTTCAAGGAATAAAATCCGGCGGCGCCGATCATGAGAAGCATGGCTAAAGCGGCGGGCTTCAAATAAATCCGCACCTTGAAATGACGAAGCATCTTATCGTATTCCAAAAGCGCCAGGAGAGACACAGCCATGACGGCCGCGGTCAAGAACCAGCCGCCCAGCCACACCAGAAGAAGCACAGCCAAAATGCCGACAATGGCGGTGATCACACGTACTTTCATTTAGACTCCTCCGTCAATCCGCCGAAGCGGCGATCTCTTCCGGTAAACCAATCAATGGCCTTTTGCAATTCTGCTTCCGTGAAATCCGGCCAAAGGACAGGGGTGAAATAGAGCTCCCCATAGGAAATCTGCCACAGCAGGAAATTGGAAATACGGGACTCCCCACCGGTGCGGATCATGAGATCCACATCCTGCGCCGACGATGGATACAAAGCGCCGGTGATGGTTTCCTCCTTGATTTCCTTCGGAGAAAGCTCGCCCTTCGCCACACGCTCGGCGATGGACTGCACCGCAGAGACGATCTCGTGGCGGCCGCCGTAATTAATGGCTACATTGAGCACCAGGCCGTCATTGCCGGCGGTATCTCTCTCGCATTGCTCGATTTCCTTACGAAGGCCGCTATCCAGGATGGACGTATCCCCGACGATGTGCACCTGCACATTGTCCTCCACCAATTCGCGGAGCTGGCTAATCAAATAATTTTTGAAAAGCTTCATCAAAAAGCGCACTTCGATGGACGGACGCTTCCAGTTTTCCGTAGAAAAGGCATAGAGAGTCAGCACCTTCACGCCCATGTGCCCGGCAGCGCGGACGATGGTTTTCACATTGGCCGCCCCCACCTGATGCCCATAGGTGCGCTCGCGGCCCCTCTGCTTCGCCCAGCGGCCATTGCCATCGAGGATAATGGCTA